>JBJOPP010000082.1:0-5853 GCA_046050685.1 Bacteroidota bacterium | reverse complement strand
ACTAGATGCGAGCAGCACATTGCAGCTTGGAAAATTCTTCCCGAAAGATTGGGGCGTACAATTGCCAATGTATTTAGGCTTCTCAGAGAATGTTCAAACACCTCGTTACAGTCCCCTTCAACCAGATATTCAAATGACGGATTTACCAACCTTGAGTAAACCGTTAAAGCAAAAATCTCAAACATATACAAAGCGAAGAAGTATCAATTTCACGAACGTGAAAATCGCTCCAAAGAAAGATGCGTCTGCCGACAAGGGACCTGGATTACCGAGTGCCGATGATAAAGGCAAGCCAGGAACACAAGCTGCTCCAACCAATTCAGATAAACCGAAGTTTTATGGCCTTGACAATTTCTCTGTGTCGTACGCCTACAACGAAACTTATTTCCGCGATATCAATACAGATTGGCGCTTGCAAAAGCAGTATCAGGGGGCTTTTGATTACAGCTTCACCAACAAGCCAAAGGAATTCAAACCGCTTGCGAATATTCCAATAATAAAAACTTCGAAATATTTGAAATGGTTGAAAGAGTTCAACTTCTATGCGGGTATAAAGCAAATGAGCTTCAGAACTGAAATGAATCGTTCTTATGAAACGAGTAGAATCAGAAACAATTCATTGGAGTTAACCGGGGTATACAGCGATATGCTGATTCAGACTCAAGCGCAAAAGAATTGGAACTGGACAAGAAATTATTCCATGAAATATGACTTGACTAAGAATCTTAAAACAGATTTTACAGCAAGTAATATTGCCTTAGTAGGAGAGCCAAGAGGGGTAATTAATAAGACGGATGTAGATTGGTATCAATCATACAAGGATTCGGTGTGGAATAACATTCAGCATTTTGGTGAAACAACCACTTACAATCACAATGTTGGGGTTACATACAAATTGCCACTCGATAAATTTCCGTTGTTGAATTTTATGAGCGCAGATGCAAGATATGGCGGAACATTCAGATGGGATCGCGCGCCGTTTACGCAAGACACATTGGGTAACACCATTCAAAACAGCCGACAAATTCAATTGAATGCGCAAGGAAATTTCGAAACCTTGTACAACAATGTTCCAAGATTGAAACAAGCATTAACGGGTAAAAAACCAGACGCAGGAAAGAAGGATGCAGGAAAGAAAGCAGACCCTTCAAAGAAAGATGGTTTCGGAGATGACTTAACGAAGAAAGACAAAAAGGAAAAAGTAGACCCTTTAGATGTTGCGCTTCGTTTCTTTATGATGGTTCGAACCGTAAATGGAAGCTATACTAAAAATGAAGGCTTGCTGTTACCCGGATACGCGAATGGCACAAGTATTCTAGGATTCGATAATCAGTTTGATGGCCCTGGAATTGGTTTCCTAGTGGGACAGCAGAACACGGATCTCATGGGCAATCCGACGGGTAGAAATTTCGCAACAGATGCTGCTAGCAATGATTGGTTGGTTCAGAGACAATCGTTGAATATTCAATACAACGAAACATTTACTGAAACGTGGAATGCGAAAATGAATTTGGAGCCTTTCCGTTATTTCAAGGTTGAACTTTCAGCAACACGTCAAGAAGGAAGAAATTATAATTCGTTCTTCAGATACGACCCAACCATAGATGATTATGCTTTCCAGTCACCAATGGAGACAGGTAATTTCTCAGCTTCTATTATCACATGGAATACTGCGTTCACGAAGGACGATAAGGATAACAATTATGCTAGCCCAATATTCGATCAATTACTAGCAAACAGAAGAGAAATTTCAAATCGCTGGAACAACGAGACATATCAGTTGGTGAATCCGAACGACTCTGGGTATTACGATGGATTTGGATCACTTTCCCAAAATGTGGTAATCCCTTCTTTCATTGCGGCCTATTCCGGAAAGTCTGCAGATGAGGTTGCATTGAATCCATTTGCAACGAAAGCACAACCTAACTGGAAAATTACTTACGACGGATTAACGAAATTACCTGCTGTGAAGAAGTACTTCAAGCAGTTCAACGTGTCTCACAACTATCGTTCAACAGCCACGGCTTCTTATGTTACAAACTTGAAATACGAGGAGTTTAATGGTCTTCCTTCGGCCATTGATCAAAGTGAGCAGCAGAATTATTTTGCTCAACATCAAATCGGAACTGTTACGTTAACGGAATCAATGTCACCACTTGTTGGATTCGATATGACCTTGAAGACAAAGAAGGTGAATGACCCTTTAATAAAGCTTGAATACAAACGCGATAGAACAATTGCTTTGGGAATGGCGAACTACCAGATTACAGAGACGAAGAGTAACAGTTTTGTCATTGGTCTGGGTTACAAGATTACTGAAGTGCCAAATCCATTTGGAAGAAAGAAAGGAAGTAAACTTCCAGTGAAATTGTTAGACAAGTCAACATTGAACTTGCGTGTAGACTTCACAATACGCGATAATTTCACTTTGATTAGAAAAATTGAGGAGCAACAGAATCAGGTGACTGCAGGTCAAACATTATTCAGTGTGAAGTCAAGTGCCGATATGGCAATAAGCGATAAACTTACACTTCGCTTCTTCTACGATCATCAAATTAACAAGCCTGCAATTTCAACAAGTTTCCAAACTTCAAACATCTCTACCGGTTTGGCCATTCGATTTACATTGAACGGATCGGGTGGTTCGAATACCGCACAGCCGCAAGGCGGAAACTAATTTGGGTTTGACCAAAGTGGACAAACTTTTGCCTAAATCATAGCACTTAACATTAATTTTGTGTTAAGTTCGTATGATTTTACAATTTTGAGTCCAATAGAGCAAATAATACAGCAATTCAACCCCATTTCTTTGAAGGAAATGGACGGTGTGGAATTAATGAATCGAACGGACACCAAGTTTGTGGTTTCGTTGGATCAATTGCTTTCTATTTTGGAAGAAGTAAAAAGCACCTACCGAATTCTTGAAGTCAATAATGTCCGTTTCAGTCATTATGAAACGTTGTATTACGATACGGAAGAATTTCTGTTTTACACCCGTCACCACAACGGTAAGAAAAACAGATGGAAAATTAGAAAGCGATCCTATGTAGATAGTGACCTAAGTTTTCTTGAGTTGAAGTTTAAAACAAATAGGGGAAGAACTCAAAAGCAACGAACAGGAATCCCTGAAATTGGAATGGAATTGAATGGTGACGAAGAAAAGTTCATTGGACGCAAATCCGGAATTGATTTCCACCTTCTTCCTCAGGTAAAAAATAACTTCACACGCTTAACGCTCGTTGAACCAAGCCTTCCAGAAAGAATTACAATAGACTTGGAACTTTCGTTCGAGTGGAATAAGGTTTCGAAAGAACTGAAGCAAATTGTAATTGTTGAAGTGAAACAGGAAAATCGAAATAGACTTTCTCCCTTCGTTCAAGCTTTGAAGAAAAGACATGTTAGAGAAGAGAGTATAAGTAAATATTGTTTGGGGGTGGCTATGCTAGTGCCCTTCGTGAAGAAAAATAATTTCAAAGAAAAGTTAATTAAAATCAGTAAATTAGAATCAATAAAGTAAGAGTATGTTAGATACAGTTAATGCAATTTTTTTACAATCAGATTTCGATCCAATGGGTGGAATGAAATTTATTCACCTGGAAGATTTCTTAGGCCTCATTATTCGCCTTTCAGTTCACATGTTATTCGTGTTGCTTTTGGTGCGAGTAATCTACTATCCAATAGCTAAGAGAAAGGATTTCTTATTCACATACTTGTTATTCAGTTTGACGATCTTCCTTATGTGTTTCATGTTGGAAAGTGTGAAACTTCAAATGGGATTTGCATTGGGATTGTTCGCCGTATTCGGAATTATTCGATACAGAACAGATGCTATTCCAATTAAAGAAATGACATACTTGTTTGTTGTCATTGGAATGTCTGTAATGAATGCTTTAATCAATAAAAAAATCTCTTTGGTTGAATTGTCATTCGCTAACCTCGTTATCATTGGTGCAACATACGGTCTAGAGCGCGTTTGGTTGTTACGTCACGAAGCACAAAAAATCATTGTTTACGAAAATATTGATTTGATTAAAGTGGGAAGAGAAGAGGAAATGAAGGCAGACATCGAGGCAAGAACAGGTATTAAAGTGAATCGCTTCGAAATTGGAAAGATCGATTTTCTTCGCGATACAGCTTTAATCAAGATTTACTTCTTCGAAGATGAGCAAGGAAATCAAATGGATGATTCCTTCTCTGGCAACATCAACATCTAAGAATTTTTAGCTAAACATATTCCAGCGCAATACGTCGTCTTCAGCGATGTCTTGCGCTGTTTGTTTTCCAACCAATTGTGAAATGTCTTTGGGTGAAATCCCACTCGCGGGACGCTTCCATGTAAGATCTTCAAATGTTACAACATGACCAGCAGGCATTGCTTTCGCAGCAACTAAGCTTCTGCGCGCATTCGCACGTGCAGGAGCCTCATCGTCAATAGCTGTTAATTCAAATCCTCCAAGCAATTCCATAGTTCTATTCATTCGCGAATGGAAGTGCTTTAAATCTTCTTTATCCATTGCATGGTAATGATCATTACCTGGCAAGGTCTTATCATGAGTGAAGTGTTTTTCCAATACCGCTGCACCCAATAAAGTCGCAACTTCAAGCGTATGCATGTCTTTAGGAAGTGTGTGATCACTATACCCTGGAACTGCTTGAGGAAAGGTTGAAATTAAGTCTTTAATCATTCCCAAATGCGCATTCGGATCAGGTGTAGGGTAATTCAAGACACAGTGCATTAAGCACAATTTGTTTCCATGCTTTTCAATGGTTTCAACAGCCTGTTGAACTTCCCATTTGTAAGAAGCGCCTGTACTCAAAATAATGGGCTTTCCAAACTGGCATTGGTGTTCAATGAACGGGAGATTCGTAATGTCGGAACTTGAAATCTTATAAACGCTCATTAAATCGTTCAGGAAATTTGCGCTCTCTACATCGAAAGCTGTGCTCATGAATTCGATTCCAACTTCTTCGCAATAACGAGCCAACTGTTCGAATTCAGATTTCCAAAACTTATCGTACTTTTTGAATAATTCAAACTGACTGCGTGTGGGCTCTTTCGTAATGTCCCAGTAATACGGACTGTCTTTGCTCGCAATGGTTTCCGCCTTGTAGGTTTGAAATTTAATAGCGTTTGCACCACCCTCGGCAGCTTCGTCAATAAGTCTTTTCGCTAATTCCATAGAACCTTCGTGGTTCACTCCGGCTTCAGCAATAATGAATGGGCGGACGATTTTTTTTGAATCGTAGTTGTAAAGGAAATCTGTTAAACTCATGGTTTATTTTAATTCTTGAACAGCATGCCATGCGAGCAAACCCATTCCGATTTTTAAAGCGTTTTCATTGACAGCAAATTTGCTGTTGTGCACAGGAGCATTCCACGTTCCGTCTTCATTTGAAGTTCCTAATCGATAGAAACATCCGGGCATGTGTTGCGAATAATAAGCGAAATCTTCAGCAGTCGTTCGCATGTCTAAATCAATCACATTTTCTTCTCCCAAATAGTCCTTTGCTTGCGAAATGGCTCGTTCAGTTAGTTCAGGATTGTTATAGACAACAGGATAACCTTTTTCAATTCTAAACTCAATTTCTCCGCCCATTCCTTCCACCAATCCTTTTGAAAGAGAAATTATTTTTTCATGTGCCAAGGTCCTCCAAGATTCAGAGAAGGTGCGGAAAGTACCTTCCAATTTCACTTCATTCGGAATAATATTCGTTGCGCCGTTTCCAATTATTTTTCCGAAGGAAAGAACGGTGGGCATTTGTGGATTGCTCCATCTTGAAACGACTTGTTGCAAGGCAATCAATAAATGTGAAGCAATTAAAATTGGATCAATACACTGATCAGGCTTCGCG
>JBJOPP010000081.1:0-2571 GCA_046050685.1 Bacteroidota bacterium | reverse complement strand
ACATCTTCGCGCTTCTCGAAATCCATGTCCATTTGCTGGCCCACACAAACTTCCCAAGCAGTCTGATTGAAGCATTGGAACAATTCAACAAATTTGTCTTCCTGATTCTTGAGCAATAAATCGTAAGACAAAATCATCATACCATCGCCACTTAATACCGCTGCATTCACATTCCATTTTTCATGAACCGTTTGCTTTCCGCGTCGAAGCGGTGCATTGTCCATAATGTCATCGTGCATAAGGGTGAAGTTGTGAAATACTTCCACAGCAAGGGCTTGCGAAATAACCTCTTCCGGATTTCCACTAAACAGTTCATGTCCCAAAAGGGTAAGAACAGGACGTATGCGTTTTCCACCTAAAGACAATAAATAGCGAATAGGATCTGCAAGGTTGATAGACTCTTGTGGAATCTGCCACATGGATAGCGCTTTTTCAACGGAATGGATGTGATGATCGAATTTCATGATGAAAAGACAAATGTTGTCCTGTTTTGTTTAATAGGGCTTAGAAGTTCAAAGATAAGCCTACAATTTTTTTGTTGGTTCATTGCCTTCTGAATTATCTTGTCGGAAATTTATTTTGCATGCGGAAATTTTACACATCAGTATTTCTTTTTAGCGCATTCCTTGGATTGAATGCACAGGAAAAAGCACAAACAATTTTATTGAATCCAGATGTGATTCAAGTGGAATATTTAGGAGAGACAGTTGCCTTGCGTGACTTTGTCGCTGATCCGAATTTTCCGAATGAGCAAACCAAGGAGAATAAGATTGGGTATCACCCAAAGAAGAGATGGTCTCTGTATCCGGAAATCAATGCTGATGCGTTGCCAAAAGGAATGGACCCAGCCTTGCAAACGGAATACCCTCATCCAGCAACCGATGACAGAGGCTTAACGCTTTCTTTCAACGGTATGGGCAATACCAATGTGAGCCCTGCTGATCCATCGGTAGATGTTGGACCCAACCATGTGATTCAAATGATCAATGGAGGTTCGGGTGCTTATTTCAAAATTTGGAACAAGGCTGGAACACAGGTTCAAGCACAAAATTATTTCGACACATTCTTCGGCCAACCGGGTGGAGCGGGAGATCCGATCGTAATGTATGATGAATTGGCAGGTCGTTGGTTCATGAGTGAATTTACAGCAACGGGAAATAAATTTTCGATTGCGGTTTCTTCTACTGCCGATCCACTAGGTACTTGGTACAAATACACCTTCACTGCTCCGCAGTTTCCGGATTACCCGAAATATGCTGTTTGGAACAACGCTTACATCATTACTTCTAACGAGAGTAACCCTGCTGTTTATGCTATCGACAGAACAACAATGCTTGCAGGAGGAACATCAACCACTGCTCAGCGCTTCACGTTGAACTCTTTTGGAACGATAGGATTCCAAGCAGCAACTCCCGTGAGCTTGAACGGAACAACACTTCCTCCAACAGGAACACCTGCATACGTGATGCGCATGCGTGACGACTCTTGGGGTGCAACTTCAGATGCCTTGGAAATGTGGGCATTCAATATCAATTGGACCACACCAGCAAGTACTTCGTTGACGCAAGTGGCGACACTTCCTATTGCTGCTTTCAATTCTTCGCTATGCGGATACACTGCGTTTGCTTGTATCCCACAACCAGGGTCAGGAACGACATTGGATCCTTTGCGTGAAGTATTGATGAATCGTATTCACTACAGAAACTTCGGAACGCACGAAAGCATTGTTTGCTGTCACGCCGCCGATGTAGACGGAAATGATAAAGCGGGTATTCGTTGGTACGAATTGCGCAGAACGGGAGGAACTTCAGGAACATGGAGTATTTACCAACAAGCGACATATTCTCCGGATGCAAATCACCGCTGGATGGCTTCTATTGGTATTTCAGCTTCAGGAAATATTGGTCTTGCATACAATGTGTCTAGTAGCACAGTTTATCCTTCATTGCGATACACGGGCCGACGTTCTTGCGATCCGTTGAACACTATGACAGAACCTGAAACGGTAATTGTTGCGGGAACTGCTGCGAACAACAGCAATCGTTACGGAGACTATAACGCAATGGGATTAGATCCTGCCGATGGGGAGACGTTTTGGTTCACAGGAATGTACAATCCAGCAGCAAACTGGTCAACACGTATTGCTGCATTCTCAATACCTGGCTGTTCTGCTGCAGTTCAGTTTTCGAACAACACGGTAACCGCGAACGAGAGTGCTGCCAACGTTAACAACAACTGTTTGGATTACGTTGTGGTGAATATTCCTATTTCAATAGGTACAGCTCCAACACAAACAACTACGGCTACGGTGAACATCACCGGCGGAACCGCAACGAACAACGTGGACTATGTGGTAGCCACTCCAATGGTAACTTTCAATTCAACCACAACAACAGGAAACATTGTTATTCATGTTTACAACGATGATTATGTGGAAGGAAACGAAACAATAACCTTGGGTTATACTTTAAATGCCAACGGAGGAAACGCACAAGCGGGAACCATTAATCAAACGGTTACTGTCACCATTAACGATGATGATTTAGTTCCTTCAGGAGTTACTGTTCCAAC
>JBJOPP010000080.1:0-4341 GCA_046050685.1 Bacteroidota bacterium | reverse complement strand
CAACGAGCCCATGCGGTTGTCGAGGTGAAGCAGTTTAGCTGGGTTAAGGGTCACCATTTTTAAAGCCTCTTCTGCTGACACGTTTCCGTACTTCACAATTTTACCGGCTTCTTGATTCAAGCGTGCGCCCATTTCCGCATCGTCGGAATTGATGGCCACAACAATTCCTTGCTCATACATAAGCGCAGCGTTGTATGGAATGGCGTCTTTCACTTCGGCCTTGTAGGCCCACCAATCGCTGAATGTAGAAGCACCTGCTCCGTGCGCTTTCATTTTATCAGCGACTTTATAGCCTTCAAGAATGTGTGTAAAGGTGTTTATTTTGAAGTTGAAGCTATCTGCTACATGCATGAGCATGTTGATTTCGCTTTGAACGTAGCTGTGACAAGTGATGAATCTTTCTTTGCGAAGAATTTCTAGAATGGTTTCCAATTCTAGATCTCTACGCGGCGCAAGGGGCATGGGTAGACCTTTCTTAACTTTTTTGCAAGCCGCGTTGTAGTTGTCCCACGCCTTTCCGTATTCCAATGCGCGATAGAAATGATCATAGTACACTTGCTCCACACCCATTCTTGTTTGTGGGAATCTTGTAACTGAATTATCACCCCAATTGCTTTGCTTCACGTTTTCACCCAAAGCGAATTTGATGAAACCTGGAGCGTTTTCAATCTTCATTCCTTCCGCATTTGCACCCCAACGCAATTTCACCAAGGCACTCTGTCCACCAATCGGATTAGCACTTCCGTGCAACAATTGCGAAGCGGTGGTTCCTCCAGAAAGCTGACGATAAATATCAATGTCTTCCGGATAAATAACACTTCCCTCCTCCACTTCAGCACTGCTCGCTTGGGTTCCTTCATTCACACTTGAAAGTGCAATGTGGCTGTGTTCGTCAATAATGCCGGGTGAAATGTGTTTGCCTTTCGCGTCAACTTCTTGAACCACTTCTCCTTTCGGAATGCTAATGTCTACGCCTATTCCAGCAATCTTTCCATCCTTCACCCATAAGTCTCCTTCTTGTATGGTTCCGTTTTCACAGGTCCAAAGTGTAGCATTTCGAAACACCACATTCTCTTTTTTCGGAAGAGAAGTTTTGCCGTAAGCTGTGAACGGATAAATGATTTCTCCAGGAATCGATTGTGTTTTTTCACCTTTCTTTTCTTCTTCTTTTTTCGGAAGAGGTGTAACAACAACCGCAATGTTTAATGCGGGTTTTCCGAATGAGGTAAGGTCTAATAGAAGATCCTTGTCTGACGGATGAGTATTACCTGAAACCCTCACGAATGAAGCGCTATCGAGGGTTAACTCACCTACAGGAAACCCATCTTTCAATTGAAGTTTCAATTGAATCAACGTTGAGTCCTTCGCAGTACTTCCCATGGATTCATGAAGCTTTTTAAGCGCGTCTGTGGTTTTTAATTTTGAAGTGGAAACCACCGCGTCACCTTTTCCTTTTTTTCCTTCGGCCTGAATTTCAATTCCTGCAAATTGAATTTTATAGGTTCCTTCCAAAGACATGGATTCAGACTTCGAAACGAAATAAGGTTTTCCGTTTACCCACGTTTCAAGAATTTTTGAATCGTTCGTGAAAAGCTCTTTGTTGGTTATAATCAGGTTCGCATCGTATCCCGCAAGTAATGAACCCACGCGTTGTTGTGCGTTCAGGTATTGCGCAGGACGAGTGGTTAACGCCGCGAGTGCGATGTTGGCAGGAAGTCCGTTTTCAACAGCTATTTTTACATTTTCCAACAATTGACTTTTGTCTTCCAATCCTTGTGTGGTAATGCAAAACTCAAGTCCAGCTTTGTGCATGTAAGCCAAGTTGTACGGTGCTAATTCCCAATGTTTCAATTCAGCTGTGGAGATATAACGATTGCTTGCAGGGTCGCTCACATCAAAAGCTTGCGGATAGTTTACAGGAACAATGAATTTGCCTTTGGTGTTTTTCATGTCTTCCAAACGCTGGTATTCGTTTCCGTTTGTTTTGAAGAGGTATTGAACACCGAACTCATCGCCAATAGCATCTGCGCGAAGAATATTCCACTTGTCGTTCGCTTCGAAAATTTGAGCGTGAATGCTGTTTGCATTGAAGGCGCGCAACGAAAGATTGGTCTCTCCAGTTCCCTTCAAATTCGCATACCAATTCGCGTCGCAATATGTCTGTCTCAACAAAGCAATACTTCCCATGATGGAAGAAGGATATTGCTGATGACTGCTTCCTTTGTTGAACGAAAAGTAAGATGCCGCTTCGGCGCTAATGATGTCAGCATGAATTTCATTTCCCAACGAAACAAGTGCGCCATTGCCGCGTGCTATTCCATCTGCTTTGTGCGCGCATACCGCCGTAACACCCGCGTTGCGATAGCCCTCGGCATCCTCTTCGTTGTGTTGAATTTCAAAAGAAGCGTTGTATTCCGGATGAATAGCGGCGTTCCAGTTTAATGGGCCTTTTCCAGAATCGTCTGATTCTTCGTGATTGTTTTGATTTTGTTTTTTCGGAAGTCCATAGGTAGAAAAAACATCGATGAATCCGGCATAGATGAACTTGCCCGTTGCATCAATACGAACGCAATTCGAAGGGATAGCTATTCCTTTTCCAACCGCGATTATTTTTCCTTTTTCAATCACCACAGTCGCTCCTTCCAATTTATTTTCCGGAGTGGAATAAACGGTGGCGTTAACGAGCGCGTAGGATGTTACATCTTTTGGACGAACGCCGTTGAACGGAAAGGTTTCTTGCGCGAACAACTGCACATGCGTTGCAAGGACAAGTCCAAGAATTAAGAGTTTTCTCATGTTGTGTGTTGAAGTGAAAAATTCACAAACGGTTCAAACAAAAATAGTGGGATTCAATTGAACATTGGGTGTAAATGTTTTCCTTGAATGGAATTACATTTGTGACATGAACGAAAGAAAAAAAATTCCGACGGCTGTTTATGCTGAAATGACCCCGAATCCTTCATCTATGAAGTTCGTTGCGGATCGTTTGCTTTTAACCGGCGGACTTCAAGTTGAATATAAATCAAAGGCTGAAGCATCAGGTTCTTCGCCACTTGCAGAGGAGCTTTTCAATTTTCCATTTGTAACCAATGTATTCGTAGCGCACAACTTTGTGACGGTAACGAAAGACAGCACCATCGATTGGGACATGATTGTGATGCAGCTTCGCGAATACGTTCGCGAGTGGTTAATGGACAATGAAATTGCTGTTTCCACGGTTCCTGCAGAGCTTATGAGCAGAAGTGCAAGCATGATTGAAGAAGCGAAGGCAGGAGGATCAACACCTTCATCAGTTGACAGATCTAACTTCAAGCCTTCTGAATACGACGACGCTATTATGGCTTTGTTGGAAGAGTTTGTTCGTCCAGCAGTAGAAGCTGATGGAGGTGCAATTGATTTTGTAGGTTACGATGAAAAGAAAGTATTTGTTGAAATGAAAGGTTCATGCGCGGGCTGTCCATCTTCAACAGCAACCTTGAAAGGTGGAATTGAAAACCTTTTGAAAGCGAAACTTCCGAGTGTTGTCGAAGAAGTAATTTCGGTTTAAGGAAATAATTTGCGACGACCATCGTTTCATCCACGCTCATGAAGAAAAATCTCATTTCGAAAATTAGCATTTTGATTTTGCTCGTTTGCGCTGCAAATGCCGCCCAATCGCAGGTGGCGCGTGTATATGTAAACGAATTCTTGCATATTGGTGTGGGAGCGCGCGCTATGGGAATGTCTCAAGCGCAAGTCAGTAGCGTGAACGATGTTACATCGGGCTATTGGAATCCAGCAGGATTAATGGGGCTTGGCAACAAATTAGACGCAGCGCTTATGCACAGCGAGTCGTATGCAGGAATTGCGAAGTACGATTACGCCGCAGTGGGCAAGCGACTCGATTCAACTTCAGCAGCATCTTTTTCGTTGATTCGTTTTGGAATCGACGATATTCCGAATACCTTGGATTTATACGATCCGAACGGAAACATAGACTACTCAAGGGTTACAACATTCAATGCAGCTGATTACGCCTTTTTATTTTCTTATGCCAAGAAAGGAGTGCCTTTCATTCACAAGTCTTGGGCAAGTCGCGTGAACATTGGTGGAACGGCTAAAATCATATACCGTCAGATTGGAGATTTCGCGCGCTCATTCGGATTCGGATTTGATGTAGGGGCGCAGTATCAAGGAAAGCATTTGTGTTTGGGCGCTGTGATTCGCGATGCGAGTTCAACGTTTAATGCGTGGTCGTTCAGCTTGGGTTCAACTGCAACTTCAGTCTTCGAACAAACGGGAAATACGCTCCCAAAGAACGGATTGGAGATTGCGTTGCCGAGAGCCATTTTGGGTGCAGGC
>JBJOPP010000079.1:0-4574 GCA_046050685.1 Bacteroidota bacterium | reverse complement strand
AGCGATACAGCGATAGCTTCATTGCAACTCTTGGATTGCAAAACGACAATATTCGTGTGGGTTACAGTTATGACATCACTGTGAGCGCATTAACTCCAGCAACAGGAGGGTCTCACGAAGTGTCGTTGGGAATTAATTTTGATTGCCGTCCAAGAAAACCGAAGTTCCGCACAATAGCGTGTCCTTCTTTTTAGTTACACAAGAAACCCAACAGTTATTTCATAAAATAGGAAATCATGAAAAACTTTAAATTAACCCTTACAACACTCGCCCTCTCAGGTATGGTTGTGCTTAACTCTTGCGAGGAGAATCGTTCTTCTGCAACGGGTTGGGAGTACAACAATCCTGACAACGGAGGTTTCGATCGTGTTGAATATGCAGGTCAAGAAACCGGTCCAGGTTTAGTATTCATTGAAGGCGGTCGCTTTTCAATGGGTCGCGTTGAAGATGACGTAAACTATACTTGGGATCACTTGCAAACCCCTGTAACCGTGAGTTCATTCTATATGGATGAAACTGAGGTAACCAACCAACATTGGTTAGATTACCTTCATTGGTTAGAGATGGTTTATGCAGATTCTTACCCAGAATTAATTGGTCGTGCGCTTCCAGATACCAACTGCTGGAGACAGAAAGACCAAGACATGGAGAAATACGTAGAATTGTATTTGCGTCACCCAGCATACCAAGACTATCCTGTAGTAGGAGTGAGCTGGTTACAAGCAAACGATTATTGCTCTTGGAGAACAGACCGTGTGAACGAGCAGATTCTTGTTCGTGAAGGTTTCCTTGCACACAACTTGGCCGCTCAAGGAGCCGATGAGCACTTCACTACCGAAACATACTTCAACGGTCAATACGAAGGAGAGCAATTGGGAGAAGGTCTACCAAACTACAATCCTAAAGGAGATCCTTTCCGCAAAGTAAGAATGGAAGATGGAATTTTATTACCACGTTACCGCTTGCCTTCTGAAGCAGAGTGGGAGTACGCAGCAATGGCTCTTATCGGAAACTCTTACCAAGAATTGATCACAGATCGTAGAACATATCCATGGAATGGTCACTATGTTCGTAACGGGGATAACGGTACAGAATACTTCGGAACTATGCGTGCTAACTTCATGCGTGGAACAGGAGATGCGATGGGTGTTGCTGGCTACTTAAACGATAACGCTGACATTACTGCTCCAGTTTACCAATATCCACCAAACGATTTCGGATTGTATAACATGGCAGGTAACGTTTCTGAATGGGTTGCCGATGTATATCGTCCACTTACTGACGAAGATCGTTCTGAGTTCCGTCCATACAGAGGTAATGTATACAAGACTAAGACATTGAATAGCGATGGGTCAGTTGCAGACAAGTTGACTTACAACGTTTACGATGTAGATGAGGTGAAGCGTTACTTGGAAAGCTTGAAAGATTCTACTTTGATTACTCGTAGCAAATACGGAGAAAAAGATATTCAAGTATTGGATCAAAGCTTAGTTAAAATTGATCAAGCAATTGAAAAGCGTGACCAACGTCGTGAAGAGGAGTCTATGGCTATCATGGATGAAATCATGGAATTGATTCGTAGCTCAGAAGCGGATATCGCTTACACTATGGTTGACAACATCGAGAACTTCATCGTAAGTACTTCTGGTCGTCAGAAAATGAGAAACGTTTCGTTGGAAGAAAACATCAACAGAACAAACTATCGTAAGGCAGATAACATTGATTACAACGATGGTGACTACCAAAGCAGTTCGAAATATTTGAACCCTGACTTTGAGAACCGTGCAGACAGAATGTATGATTATGGTAAGACTACTTTGATCAACAACAGATCACGTGTCTACAAAGGCGGTAGCTGGGAAGATCGTGTGTATTACAACATTCCAAGTACAAGAAGATTTATGGACGAAAGAAAGTCAAGTCGTTCTCTCGGATTCCGTTGCGCTATGGACCGCGTAGGTTCACCATCGGGTATCGGAGCGAAAGGAGGAGAATAATCTTTCGAAAATTCAAAACATTACACCCCGCATCAGCGGGGTGTTTTATTTTAGCACCATGATTGAATTTATTTTTAAGAAATTTCTGGAAGTACGAAGTGTCACAACAGATACTCGTAACGTGAGAGCGAATGATATTTTCTTCGCTTTGAAAGGAGATAATTTCAACGGAAATCATTTTGCCCAACAAGCCTTAGATTTAGGCGCTTCCTTGGTTGTCGTAGACGAAGACGTGAATGTTTCCTCAGATCGAATTGTTCGAGTAGAGAACGCCCTAACTGCGCTTCAAGGATTAGCGAAGCGATATCGCGAGACATTTACATTTCCAGTTATTGGCATCACTGGAAGTAATGGTAAAACCACAACAAAAGAACTTGTACGAGAAGTCTTGAATATGAAGTACAGGACATTTGCTACGCACGGTAACCTGAACAATCATATCGGAGTTCCATTATCGTTACTTGCTGTTCCTGCCGATTGTGAAATGGCTATTATCGAGATGGGTGCCAATCATCAAAAAGAAATAGCATCTTATTGCGAATATGCCATGCCTGATTATGGGGTTATTACCAACATTGGTAAGGCACATATGGAAGGATTTGGAGGAGTTGAGGGAATTATCAAAGGAAAGGGTGAATTATTCGATTTTGTTTCTTCTCACGGAGGAGTCTGTTTAGTGAATACGGAATTGGCGCATCTCGATAAGATGGCTGAGCCCATTCAACATAAGAAGTATGGATTTAAATCGGGTGGATTTCATTTGGAAATAGTTGCTGAACATCCCACACTTTCCTTTGAATTTAGCACGCCTTCCGATCATACTCGTCATGTATGCCATGCACAAATGGCGGGGACATATAATCTCTATAACATGGCAACGGCTATTGCTGTAGGACATGAGTTCGGAGTAGAATCGAAGCAAATGTGTGAGGCAATAGCGTCTTATACGCCCGAGAATAATCGCAGCCAGTGGTGGGATTCTGGAAAGAACAAGGTGATATTAGATGCATACAATGCCAATCCCACAAGTATGGAAGCCGCATTGGTTAATCTTTCTAAAATGGAAAACACGTTTTTCATTATTGGAGACATGTTCGAATTGGGTGAATACGCCGAAATGGAACATCGTAAAATCATTGATCTCACAAAAGAATTGAACCTGAGCGGAATTTTTATTGGTAAGCATTTTCAATCTGTTGGGGCTACTGAACTTACAAATGCTCAGCAAGCGATGGAATACTTGCGATTGAATGAAGTGAAGGACAAAATAGTTTTGTTGAAAGGTTCGCGTGGAATGCGTTTGGAACAATTGAAGGAAGTGATTTAATGGTTGTATTTTCGTAAAAAATTATAAGATGAATTTTGTAGAGGAGTTGCAATGGAGAGGAATGTTACACACGAGCATTCCGGAAACAGAGGCCCATTTGAATGCGCAAATGCGTAAAGCATATATCGGATTCGATCCAACAGCCAGTTCTTTGGGTGTTGGGAATATGGTTCAGATTATGACGCTCCTACACTTTCAACAAAGCGGACACAAGCCCGTAGCCCTAATTGGTGGCGCAACCGGAATGGTTGGCGATCCAAGTGGAAAATCGGCGGAAAGAAATTTATTGGGGGAAGAAGAATTACGTTATAACCAAGAATGTCAGCAGAAGCAGTTGGAACGTTTTCTAGATTTCAATTGTGGAGAGCGTTCTGCCGAAATCGTGAACAACTACGATTGGTTCAAAGAAATGGGATTTTTAGAGTTCATTCGTGACATAGGTAAGCGTTTAACCGTGAACTACATGATGGCTAAAGATTCGGTAAAGAACCGCATTAGTGGTGAAGACCGAGAAGGCATGAGCTTCACAGAATTCACATACCAATTGATTCAAGGATACGATTTTTATTATTTGTGGAAGAATCACGGAATTACCCTGCAAATGGGCGGTTCAGACCAATGGGGAAATATTACCACGGGCACTGAGTTGATTCGTAGAATCGATGGAGGCAGTGCATTTGCTTTGACCACACCGCTTATTAAAAAAGCCGACGGAACGAAATTCGGAAAGACTGAAAGTGGAAATGTTTGGTTAGATCCTGCTCGTACTTCACCTTATAAGTTTTACCAGTTTTGGTTAAATGCAAGCGATGAGGATGTGAAGAATTTCATTCGCATTTTTACCTTGAAGGGCAAGGAAGAGATTGAAGCGCTTGAAGCACAACACGCGTTAGATCCTGGAATGCGCGGACTACAAAAAGCATTAGCCGAAGATATTACCACACGTGTTCACAGCGCTTCAGATACTGCCCAAGCTGTTCAGGCTTCAGGGATTCTATTCTCGAAAGACAGCATGTTCGACGCTCTTCCGAAAGAAATGTTACTTGACATTTTCGACGGTGTTCCGCAAGGAACAATGAGTAAAACCGAGATTGAGGCGGGTGCCGACATTATTGATGTTTTGGTAAATTCAGGTTTTCTGCCTTCTAAAGGTGAGGCTAGACGTGCGTTGCAAGAAAATAGCATCGCGGTGAACAAGCAAAAAGTAACGCTTGAAACAAAAATTGATTCGATCCATTTAATTCATGGCG
>JBJOPP010000078.1:0-2669 GCA_046050685.1 Bacteroidota bacterium | reverse complement strand
GTTTAAGAGTTTCCTCGTATTTGTTTTTCCTTGTATTTATTTTTCCTTGTATTTATTTTTCCTTGTTTTTATCGCTTTTGTAATTCACTTTTATTTACAAGAAAGTGCTCATACGAACATTTAAAAGTAAATAGATTAGAAATTAAATTTTGATTTAGTTATGCGGGTTTATGCCGGGCAGAAGGGAGTTGGGACGGCAGCTAATGTTACGAAGTAACGAATCTCTTCGAGGAATGCTTCGCGAATGCCACTGGCGAATGTCTACGACTAATGTTACGAAGTAACGAATCTCTTCGAGGAATGCTGCGCGAATGCCGTTGGCGAATGTCTTCGACGATTTTAACAACGCAGATCCCACAATGCAGTTCCAACAACGTAGTTCCAACAACGTAGTTCCAACAACGTAGTTCTAACAACGCAGTTCTAACAACGCAGTTCACCATCTAATTTAAAGGGCTCATTTGTCTCACAGGGATTTTCCAGTGAAATAAACAAAGTGTTGCAATAGAGTGGGTAACGTTTGTTTTAGGCGGGAGTTGGATTTTGCAAACAAATAAGTATTAGGTCCAAAATGGCACGTGTGAAGCAAATTTTTTTGATGAGCTTTCAGGGTCTGATGCTTTTATTAAACCACCGTTAAAAACTAGGGTAATGTGGGACAAGAATACTTCGATAGTCACAAAGATTGATGGGATAACGCTTAAGCTATTTCAGAATTTCAGATATGTCAGCGTGATACGATGGCTCAATGGTCTTCAGTCCGCTACAATATCAAACGAAGCATCTTCTTTTATCATTTCAGTCACATTCAAAGTGGGAACGATAAATTTTGAAAATTGCGTTGCTTCGGTTTTTGCGAACAATACTCCTCTTGATGTTCCAGTCGTTAACATTGCCAAATGTGCGAGAAATCCCTTGGGGACAATTAACTTGTTTTTTTTGATAAATGAATTCCAAGAAGCTTCGTCTATCTTGAAATGACAACTGACTTGAATTTTGAGAAATATTTTCTTTCCTTGCATAAATTCAAAGCCAAGAAAAACAGCAATGAGTTTGTTCGTTTGGTCTAGTTTGAATTGCAATTCAGAACCTAAACCAGTTTCCTTTTTTGAAACATAATTCTCCTCGAAAATAGCAAACTGCTCGGTTTTAATTCCCTTAAGTGTAAAACCAACTTTTGTGTTTTCTTTTTTCATGGTTTTGCTTATGCTTGATAATTTTCAAGTGAATAATCAGCTCTTTCTAATCTCAAGATTTTTGTTGATTGGAAATCATTGCTGTTCTCGAAAACTTGAGGCTCTATTCTCGCAACACTTTTTTCAACGGTAAAAACCCATTGATCTTTTTCAATCATTTTATTTTCGTAATAACTTGCCAATACCGGAATATCCAAGATGTTCTGTAATTTAATCTGGGTTTCAATAGTTAAGTTCTCTTTCCCACTTACAATTTTGGTAATTTGTTGCGGCGTAACTGCCATTGATTTAGCAAGATCCTTTTGCGACCAACCCAATTCGTCCAATTTCATTAACACTTTCAGTGCAATTTGCTGCGACTCGCGCAACATGGCGCGGTTTCGGATTCGCTCTCTATTGCGCTCCATAGTCCTTGAATCTTGCTCAGAGACTAGTGCTAAAAATTTTTCCTTGTTCGTCATTGTAATTCAATTAATAGTTCAAAAAAAGAATCTTCATTTAATACTCCGTTTGCATTTAAATAAGCTCTTGCATTTCCCAATTTCGTTAACTCGTAAGCTGTGTCGGGATGTTCTTGCATCGTTTGACTCATCTTTATGGCACCTCCGGTTATTGCAAAACAATTGTCATCTATCTTAATTGCATAGTAGCGCAATCTGTTTCTCTTAATTTTCCCCTTTTGAAAAGCCAGTATTTTCGTTCTCTCCGAGTTTTGTAAAGGTTCAAAATAAATTCCAAACGGTTCTTTGTTTTGATCGATATCCTCCAAAAAGTCTTGGATTCGTTCTGCATTCTCTAATATCTCGTTGACAAATTTCATGACATCGGTAATTTTGTTTTCTTCAGCATAAGCTTTTAAAGCGGCTACGTCTGTCCATATTTCCATTAATCTGTCATACTCATTATCTGCTTGTCCAGGATAGTGGAAAGCAAATAAATGGTTTGCAAATATATGAACTATTTTCATAAAATCAACTTATAGGTTTATTTCCGACTCTTTCCTTTGTATTTTTCTTTTATAGAGCAGTGGTCTTTTAAGTATGGATCTGCAAGCGAAGGTTACTTCGAGTAGTCAAAGTTAAAAACTTAAAAAAATAAATTCTGATTCAGTTATGCGGGTTTATGCCAGGCAGAAGGGAGTTGGGAAGGCAGCTAATGTTACGAAGTAACGAATCTCTTCGAGGAATGCTTCGCGAATGCCTCTGGCGAATGCTTCGACGATTTAGCAACGCAGTTCCAATTATGTAATAGGAATTACGCAGTAGGAATTATGCAATAGGAATAAAATCTTCGATTTTCCAATAACGAAGTTCCAATGTGGTTCTTCCGAATAAACAGCATATAACCTGCATATAAATGTTGGTGTTTATGCGAGGTCTGCTTTGGAATTTTGCATCATGGACGCAAAACTTCTTACACCTTTCTTTGAGGAAGTCAAACTTAAAATACGCAAGGCGCAATATGCTGCCATGC
>JBJOPP010000077.1:0-2895 GCA_046050685.1 Bacteroidota bacterium | reverse complement strand
TATTTTTGCTTGGCTATTAAATCACTAAGAGTTTTTTTTTGAATTATGAAACGCGTAATTAAAGACTACAACAGCATAACTGACGAACATGCTGCACTCATTGAAGCCGCATATCCGAACGGTTTCGAAAATGAAAATTTGGTTTCATTCACCACGCCGAAAGGCGCGTTTATTAAGGCGCTAGAGATTCGCACCGAAGACACGATTTACTTGTTCAAGATAGATAAGAACATGAAGGTTGATGAGGAAGAAGGAAACGACGACGGACTTGCGATTAATGACATTGACGGATTCAAATCGGACGATGACTCTGCTGACGACGATGAAGAGGATGACAACGATAACGACGTTGCAGATGATGCCGACGAATCTGACGAAGACGAAGACTAATATTTTTAAAAGCCCGAAAGGGCTTTTATTTTTTTTGATGCAACTTACTTCTATAAAATTTCATCTACGATTGTATGAAACATATCCTACTGGTTCTTCTTTCTCTCTCAACACTCTTCAGTTCGGCACAATGCGTTGACCCTTTCCTAATAGATTTGAATGCGATTTGCCCCACGTTATTTCTTCCTGTTTGCGGATGCGACGGAAACACGTACAGCAATTCTTGTGAAGCCATGTACTATGGAGGTGTTACGTCTTGGACAGACGGAGAATGCACCACCTTGCCTTGCCTTCCCATTCCACTTGGTGTAGATTTCGGAATGTGCGACATGGCCTTGGGAATTGCTATGACAGATAGCGGTTGTGTTTCATTGAGTGGATGTGGATTTATTGGTTCAGATGGAATTGATTACTCCAATGCGTTCTATTCTTCAACATATGCTTGTAACAGCCAATGTTTGGGAGATACTACTGTTGTTATTGCCTGCATAGATTCTTCTTTGATCAATAATACACTCGACTGTGCTTCGATTTACGATCCTGTTTGCGGGTGCGACGGAGTTACCTACAACAATGCTTGCGAAGCAACTTATTACGGAGGGGTTACCAGCTTCACAGCTGGCGCTTGCATTGAGCAAGCCCCACCTTGCACCAATGTAAATGGAATTAGTTTCGGAATGTGCGATATGTTTTTGGGTTACACCTTCAATGGGACTTCCTGTTGGGTAAATATGGGTTGTGGATACATAGTGGACAATGTTGACTACTCTGCTTCCTTTTTTCCAACCATGGAAGAGTGCCTTTCAAATTGCGCAGTTTCTGTAAATGAATTGAGTCATCAGCTGCAAGTATTCCCTAATCCAGCAAAGGCATTTATTCAAGTGAATGCAGATTTAAATGGAAGAAAAGAAATGACAATTCTTTCCATTTCAGGAAAAACTGTTCTTCATGATAATTTCATTGCGAAGAAGAAAACGATTGACATCTCGCAATTACCAACGGGCGTTTACTTCCTTCGCATTACCACGAACGACGGAACTTTCACGCAAAGAATTATAAAAGAGTAATCTTGTTTCTTCCCATTTGAATTTTTCCTTTGCGCTCCATTTGCTTGAGCAAGCGGGAAATAACTTCGCGCGAAGAGTTCAATTGATTGGCTAATTCTTGGTGAGTGGTTTTCAATTCACTCCCCTCCTTTTCTGATTTCTGCTTCAGCAATTGCGACAAGCGATCGTCGAGATTGTGAAAGGCAATACCATCAATGGTATTCAATAATTCTTCGAATCTTTTTTGATAGGTTTTCAGAATAAACGATTTGAAGGAAGGATACTTCGTGGTCCATTCGTCAATAATCTGAATGGGTAAAAGCAAAAGCTCCGTATCCTCTTCCGCCACTGCGCGAACATTGCTCACTGCGTTCCCACTGCAGCAAGTAAGCGACATGGCACAGGTTTCACCCGGACGAATGTAATAGAGCAACAACTCATGCCCTTCTTCGTCTTCACGAAGAATACGTAATTGTCCTTTCAACAATAATGGCATGTACACAATCGGATCTCCGATGTCGACCATCCAATCATCTGCGCGTAGTTTTTTTAACTTAGCAGTTTCCAAAATAACCTCTACCGTGCTGCGCTCGTAGATATCGGGAAACACTTGTTGGAACTCGGCTACAGATAGATTTGACATGTGAATTGTTTAATTATTTTCCTCACAAATATAGAATTATTGCGCAAAGTAATTTTTGTACGCGTGAATCGGATTAAATTCGTGACAAGATTTAGAAATTATGAGTACGTCGAACTGGCCCCTTTGGGAAATATTCATCCGCAGCAAAAGCGGATTGTCGCATAAACACGTTGGAAGTTTGCATGCAACCGATGCTAAAATGGCTATCGATAATGCCCGCGATGTATATACACGTCGCATGGAAGGTGTGAGTATTTGGGTTGTTCCAAGTGCTTCAATCACGGCATCTGCACCAGCAGACAAAGACGCATTATTCGATCCGGCAAACGACAAGGTTTACCGCCATCCAACATTCTACGACATTCCTGACGAAATCGGTCACATGTAATCATGAAGAAAGAAGAAGCACTCGCTCTGCATCTCGCAGACAACAATCTAATACTGGGTCAGCGCCTTTCAGAATGGTGCGGACACGGACCTGTTCTGGAAGAAGACATTGCTTTGAGCAATATGGCATTGGACTACATTGGACAAGCTACTCTCCTCTTCAAGCACGTTGCGGAAAACAGCGGCGACGCAAAAACAGAAGACGATTTGGCATTCCTTCGCGACGCGTGGGATTATAAAAATTTCTTGGCACTTGAACTTCCGAACGGAGACTACGCCTTCACCATAGCGCGTCAGTATTTGTATTCGGAATGGTACAATTTATATCTGACTGACCTTTCAAAATCGAGCAACACCTTCCTTCAAGAATTCGCATTGAAATCTGTGAAGGAAGTGCGTTACCATTTGCAGCACGGCCGCGACTGGGTG
>JBJOPP010000076.1:0-4801 GCA_046050685.1 Bacteroidota bacterium | reverse complement strand
TCTGCTGTATAACGACTCCACTAGTTTGTACAAAAAGGACTGCCTGCTCAACTTCATTCCGACATGAATGGGTATTACACTCTTATGAAACTCCTGCGGATTGCCGATACCGTATATGCATGAAATACTTGCGACTACAATTACATCTCGTCTTCCGCTAAGTAGTGCACTGGTAGCGGCAAGTCGCAGCTTTTCAATCTCCTTGTTTATGCTTAAATCTTTCTCGATGTAGGTGTTCGTAACGGGCAAATATGCCTCGGGCTGATAGTAGTCGTAATAGCTCACAAAATATTCCACCAAATTCTCTGGAAAGAACTGCTTGAACTCCGAGTAAAGCTGAGCCGCAAGTGTTTTATTGTGGCTTAGAATTAATGTTGGACGTTGAGTTTGTGCAATAACATTGGCAATTGTAAATGTCTTACCGCTTCCGGTAACACCGAGCAATGTTTGATATTTCTCGTTATCATTCACACCCTTCACTAAGTCGTGAATGGCGGTGGGTTGATCACCTCCAGGCGTAAAATCTGTTATCAATTTGAACTGCATGCGAGCGAATTTAGATTAGAAAAACTGAGGTACAAAAAAAGGCCCTAAATCGGGCCTTTTCAAGAATAACTTATATGCTATTTATTCGCCTACTACATCGAAATTGAATGTAGCGCTAACCTCTTTGTGCAATTTCACACGAGCCTCGTAAGTACCGAGGTTCTTGATGTGCTCTTCAGAAATGCTAATGCTCTTTCTGTCGATTGCAAAACCTTCTTTTGCCAAAGCCTCAGAAAGTTGAATAGTGTTGATGCTACCGAAGATCTTTCCAGTATCAGAAGCCTTTGTAGTCAACTTGATGCTAACAGAAGCAATCTTCTCAGCAGTTGCTTGCGCTTCAGCCAAAATTTTTGTTTCCTTGTGAGCACGTTGCTTCAAGTTCTCTGCGTGCATTTTCAATGCTGAATCTGTTGCCGGAACAGCATATCCTCTTGGGATTAGGTAGTTACGAGCGTAACCTGCTTTCACAGCTACAATCTCGTCCTTAGCACCTAATTTCTCAATGTTTTCTTTTAATATAATTTGCATGACCTAGTCCTCCTTAATTTATTTCAACATATCTGCTACGTATGGCATCAAGGCCAAGTGACGAGCTTTCTTAATAGCTTGAGAAACTTTACGTTGGTATTTCAACGAAGTTCCTGTAAGACGACGAGGAAGAATTTTTCCTTGTTCGTTGCATAACTTCAATAAGAAGTCTCCGTCTTTGTAGTCAATATATTTGATACCTGATTTCTTGAAACGGCAATACTTAGCTTGCTTGGTTTCAATATCAATTGGATTGAGGTAGCGGATTTCTGAATTATCGCTCATGGGTTCAATGTTTTAAGGTTATGCCTCTTTAGAAGCGGCTTTCTTTTCTTTTAATTTGTTTCTGCGGCTTTCTGAATATTCCAAGTGGAATTTGTCCATTACTGTAGTTAAGAAGCGAATAACGCGCTCGTCGCGGCGGAATTCAGTTTCTAAAACACCAATAACATCTCCAGCAGCTTCAAATTCCATAAGGTAGTAGAAACCAGTTGATTTTTTCTGGATAGGATAAGCCAACTTACGTAGGCCCCAGTTCTCTTCGTGTTTAATTGAAGCGTCCTTTCCTTTCAGAAATTTTTTGAACTTTTCTACTGTTTCCGCCGCCTGATCATCAGACAGCACGGGAGTCAAAATGAAAACAGTTTCGTAACGATTCATGATATATTTATTTTAAAATGGACGGCAAAAGTACGAAAAACTTTCAAACTTCCAAGCTTTCAATGGAATAGCTTCGAAAAATGTTAGTCCAACTCCCAAATTCTGTTCTTTTTGCGCAAACGAAAAACTGAAATGGAGTGCTTCTGCCAAAAGTGCATAACTAGATAAATAACAATGGGCGAACCAAAAGTTAAAAACGAAAGGTAAACGAATGACAAGCGAATTCTGTTCGAATTCATATCGAGTTTCTTTCCCATTGCTTCGCAAACACCGAAAAATCGGAGTTCACAAAAATCAAACATGGACTTCATCCAATTCATTACACTTAAGTTTTTCTGCACCTAAAGCGCAATTTAGGCATTTTCTTCTTTCGCAATACATTCCATACAAATGAATTAATCCTTGCGACTCCAGGGCATTTTTACCAACGACTTCGTGAATCTTCCACAAGCGCGTAATTCGATTGTCTTCCAATGGAATTATTTCCAACAATTCCAACGCCCGCTCTGCATAGGATTCATCCATTTTCCTTTCATGAAGGAAAAATAACAACGGCACAAAGACATTAATGACAAGATGCATGAACAGCGGATTCGCTCGTCCATTTGTGTACACCTCGGATTTCCACTCGCTCATTTCTGCTTTATTGAAAATCAAATTCCACCAATGAGAAATTCGAGGAAGTTCATCGACGAGCTGCTCAACACGAATTCTGTTGTTCCGTTTCGGACGAACCTTACCCGTATTCAAGGCTTGTGGTGATAGAACAAACCACTGATTCGCATCTATTATTGCAGATGCCTTCTTCCACTCTACTTGTTTGATTTTAGATGTTTGAAATCCGAACATCTGAAGCAAAACAGCACGAAGTAATTCTGGCTCGTCTAGCAGTCTGAGGGAACTGCGAAATGAAAAGCGTGTAGCCACCTGTTCAAACAACTCACCATTCAAACCAAACCCAAATGCTCTGAAAAACTTTTCGTAAAACAATTGAAGCAAGTCGCCATTCAACTCCTCAGAACGCTTGCGCCATTCGCGCACCCTGTCCTCTAACCTCTCGACAGCCATGCGATTCATCCAGTTGGTTCGTACAACTTGTCGTACCTCTGCAAAGTTCCCTCCACAAGGAATATGATCTCGAACATTTTTCCATTGTTGAACAGTATCCCACTGACCTGGTATAATGTGGTTCTTCAATTCCAAAATTGGAATATTCTTGGGCATGTGAATATCCATTTCATAAACAACATGCAAAATCACATTGGCATACCGCTGGTCGTCGGTATGTCCGTGAAGTAACCAATCCGATGCTTTTAGATGTAATTCAACGGGACCGCACCACAAGACGTCCCCTATTTGAATACGTGCATCCATGAAATCTGGACCGGCATGTCGATTTAAAAATCCGGCATATTCGACCTGAACAGACTTCCCGTCTGTTGTTGCCAATGGCAGTTGGGCGAACGATTGCGTGCGCCAAACAAAGTGTAAGTAATCTTCTTTCATGAGCCGAAATTCTGCTGTGAATTGGAAAAAGTCAAGAAACGCTTATGCCATAAAATCGCTGTTTCGCCTGATTTTACTTATCTTTATAACGCATAAAATTTCCAAATGAAACATTTTTACCTTCTTGCTTTTTTAACATTATCGTTTCAAGCCTTTGCTCAACCTGGTGATACGACTATTGTTCAAACCTTTACTTTCGAGGCTCAAAACAATCCTGCAAATGCATACGATTCTCCGGGAAGAAGATGGTTTGAATTCCCTGCGTCTAACAATGGAGTTAATTACCAGAAGGTTTTAATGTACCACACCCTAAAATGTTTCAGCGATGGAACAGCTGGTGGACTTGGCTATCCATGTGGGGAATGGGATTATTTGACCTACACGAATTTGTTCGAACACACTGGTGCACTCGATTCAACTTTGCAACAGCACCCTCATTTTTTATTGAGCAATCAGAACTTCACAACTGCGGCGGTTCGAGCTACTGCGCCTTTCGACATATTTCAAACGGAGCAGATCGTCTCTACCATAAACAATCCTGCAGACGCAACCTCATTTTCTGTTGGTGGCGAAACCGAAAGCAATTCGCTTCCTTTCGGAAACAATGAAACCGCTCGTTTGCAATGGCTATATTCAGCCAATGAACTTCTCGCAGCTGGCGTTCAAGCAGGAAATATCTGGCAAATCGGATTTCAAATTAACGGTGATGCAGGAATTTATCAGAACTTAAAAATCAGATTGAAGTCTACAAGTGCCAGCGCGCTGATGGCTTTTGACAATACAGCTCTGAACACCTATTACCTCAGCAACACTTCGGTTAACCAAACCGGGACTTTTTATTTAACATTGAATTCTCCTTTTACATGGGACGGTTCAAGCAATATTCTTGTTGAAGTTTCTTACGATGGCAACCCCTCTGAATTAGGCATAGCTGCAATTGGTGAGGCTTCCAACATGAATGCTATTGGTTCAATTGGAAACAATAAGTTCGTTCGTTTCGATGGCAACGACGAAATTCGTATTCCTGCTGAAGCCTTCACTTCCATTTCCACTGAAGTTACAATTGCCTTTTGGCTACGTGGAGATGCGAATGCACAACCTGAAAACGGTACAACATTCGAGGCACGAAACGCAAGCAACAACCGCGTATTGAACACACACATTCCTTGGAGTAATAGTCGCGTTTATTGGGATGCTGGAAATTCAGGAGGAAGTTACGATCGTATTGATAAAGCAGCCAATCCTTCAGATTTCGAAGGAGTATGGAACCATTGGACCTTCACTAAAAATTCTGTAACAGGAGAAATGAAAGCCTACCTCAACGGAGTTCTATGGCATAGCGGAACGGGCAAAGTCTTTCCAATGAATAACATCACGCAATTCAGTATTGGCGCTGCTTCTACTTGGAGTAATTTTTATCGCGGTGATCTTGATGAGTTTTGTGTTTTCGGAACTGCATTATCTGATTTAGAAATTCAAAACTTGGTGGCGAACGGACCAAGCGGTTCTAACTTGCTTGTGCACTACACTTTCAACAACGACAACAACGGAACTGTGAACG
>JBJOPP010000075.1:0-7277 GCA_046050685.1 Bacteroidota bacterium | reverse complement strand
CTTCTTCCCAAGAACCGTAAAAAACGCGATTGTTGTTGAACGGATCAATTGCCACATCAACCATGTCTGATACACCAGGCGTTGCGTTCGCACCGGCTCCCGGTTGATAGGTTGTCCAATTGTCACCGACTCTGCCCGAATAATTTCCGTTGCGCCACAAATTTCCACCGTACGGATAAATTCCGCCGTGTGCTACCCAGAGGTTATTGTTGTAGGCGTTTAATTTTCTAACTTCCGCAGAGGCCGGACCGTCTGGACGAACGGTTAAATCTTGACCGTTGCCCTTTCGACCAACAAGCCCTCTTCCTTTGTCTGCAACCCAAAGGGTGTTTTGCATATCGCGAATAACCAAGTTTGGTGCAATGGTGCCACCGTCCAAGTCCGATATGTTATAAGCCAAGTAAAGAAGTTCGTCGTAACAAATGGCTGCCCATTCTCCGGCTAAACACAAGTAATCATCAGAATTCCAAATACGTCCAAAACGCATGGTTCCAAATTCAGAGAACACAGACCAAGCGCCAGTGGTTAGGTCTTTTCGATAAATCTTATCGTTGGTTGCATCTATCGTATGTACAAATAGATTCCCCGCGAACTCTGTAGCATCTGAATAAGCTCCTGCACTTGGCCAATCGGTTACCTCGGTCCAGTTTTGAAAATTCGCTAAAAACGGATTGTTAACGCTCGCCTTTAATACCGTTGTTTCTGAAATTGCATAAATCTCGTTGTTCAACACCAACACATCGTTCACCTTTTGCTGTTCACCATTCGGGCCCAAGAAATAAGTGGAACGCACCTCACGCGCGGTAAGATCTACCACCACTATTCCAAACCCCGTGCTTAAGTAAATCAGACCGTTGTAGGAAAGAATATCGTAAATCTGCTTATCGCCAACAATATTACTCAAACGAATGTCGGGCATGTTGAACTGTCCGTCTTCCAACAAAATATCTAGATTTCCATTGGAGTAGCCCACAACCACGGCATCTGAATGAGCATCGTATTCCACCGCTGAAATTCCAACATCACTCAAGCGATTCACTTTCGACCAACGTTCTACTTCGAACGTAGCGGGATTGTAGCTCACAATGGCATAAGGCGTTGCGGCGTATACCATGTTTATTTCATCGTAACACACGTCAACCACATTTCCGTAGGGAAGATGATCTCTCCAAGTGCCCGTGCTAAATTGAGACCAAGCCTCGTGCGATGCACCAAGCAGAAGAATCAAAACGAATTGGACGAATCTATTTTTTTTCACGAATGCTCGAACGAATTTCTTGTTGTTGTATTGCCCTACTTCAATAAAAGAGGGTGCTTGCCAAAAATACGCAGAGAATGACCGAAACTCTTGAAATGAATACCGAAAAATAAGACTCGCTGTTTTTTCGTGAAACATATCTGAACTTGTTGTCAACCTTAAATCAAAACGCCATGGCAAATGTATCATCAGACGCACTCTTTGTACTGATCAAGAGCTTAAGCAAATCAGAGAAACGATATTTTCGTTTACAGCCTATGGCCGAAGATGGACAGCACCGTATTCTATTCGACGCCATGGAAAAACTTTCCAACTACGACGAAGAAAAACTGTTGAAGCTTTTGAAAGGTTCACCCATAACCGATGCCATTTCCATTGCGAAAAACAGATTGTATCACACGATTTTAAAGTCGTTGGCATCTTTTCATCACAAGGCCACTGCGCGTGCAGAAGTTATGCGTTTGCTTCAAAGCATTGAAGTGCTCTACAACCGCGGGCTTTATGACCATGCCGATAAACTTGTTCATTCCGCTTTAAAACTCGCTCGTAAAAACGAACTCTCCGCCCTTCAACTCGAACTGAATGAATGGAAAGAGCGCATCCTAGAAGTCCTAAACATTCCGGGAGTTGAGCGCTATGAAATGCTCAACACGAACTACACGGAAATGAAATCCGTTCTTTCTTCCATTCAAAATGAAAAAGAAATTGCGTGCATGAAGTGGTCTTGGTTTGCGGGATATTACACCAATGGCCAACCCCGACAAACAGAAGAACAAGAAAACAACGAGCGACTGCTTCTGGAAATAGACGCGCAACAACCCATCTCATTAGAGGCGCAGATAAAACTGCTTCAGCTGAAAGGCGCAGTTCTCTTGAACGCTAGAAAACCCTTGGAGAGCTTAAGCAGTCTTGAAGAACTGCTGGAAGTAATGAAAACGAATGAATGGAAAAACAACCAAGACATTACCATTCGTCGGAATGCCTTGGCCAATGCCGCGGTAATTTCAGCCCAACTTAAAAACGCGAAAGAGGCATCCACCTATCTTTCACAACTTGAAAATTGTTTTGAAGAAAGTGAAAACAAATCCTTGCTGCACAGCACTGCACTTACCGTTTTCCTTCTTCAAAAAAACAGCGAGTCTGCCTATAAGTACATACTTGAGCACAAAGAGATTTCTGCTGTTCCTGCTGGGGAATTCGATATTCGCACATCGCATGTGTGGTTTCAGAGCGCGGTGATTTGTTTCATTCAGCAAGAATTCAAAGAGTCGGAACGCTTCATTCAGAAATTCCTTCAACATATACCTGCCAACGAATTGCTGCACTTGCAATGCATTGCGCAAGTCTTCAATTTAATTCTTCAAATTGAATTGAAAAACGAACGCTACATTCCATATGCCTTGCGCAACGTGCAACGATTCTTGATTACACGCAACAAAGCTTTCGAAGGCGAGAAAAAAATTATTCAGTTCATTAACGAAACGCTTAAAAAAAGAAAGAGCATTCAAGACAAAGAACTTTGGGGCTGGTTGGAAGAAGAATTGCTGAACATTAAAAAGACCGATCCAACTTTCTTCACGTATTTCGATTTCCATAAGTGGGCTAAATCGCGTGCAATGAATTCAAGTTTTGCATCGGTTGTGTTCGAATAAAATACGACTACCTTTGTGAGTATGAATAGCATAACCTCTTTCTTTCAAAATTTGGTGGAAACGGGCGGTCCTTACGGATACGTTTATGCAGCGCTTATTGCGACAACCTTTACGTGGTTTGTAACTGCGCTAGGAGCTTCACTTGTATTTGTAGTAAAGGACTTGAACAGACGTGCACTCGACGGCATGCTCGGATTTACGGGCGGTGTAATGATTGCCGCAAGCTTTTGGTCGTTGTTGGCCCCAGCCATTGAGATGAGTCCGGGTGAAGGATTTACGAAAGCGTTTCCAGCAGCAATCGGATTTGGAACAGGCGCATTGTTTTTGTTTGCTCTTGATAAATTTCTTCCTCACTTACACCTCAACTTTCCACAAGAAAAAACAGAAGGCGTTCAAACCAAACTGAATAAAACCATCTTGTTGGTTTTAGCAATTACGCTGCACAACATTCCAGAAGGATTGGCAGTGGGTGTGTTGTTTGGTGGTGTTGCGGCTGGACTTCCAGAGGCTAGCATTGGCGGGGCAGTAGCGCTTGCCATTGGTATCGGATTGCAAAACTTCCCTGAAGGAATTGCGGTTTCTTTCCCTCTTCGTAGAATGGGGCTTTCACGCAAGAAGAGTTTTTGGTACGGACAACTTTCTGCTATTGTTGAACCAATTGCCGGTGTCATTGGTGCACTCGCCGTGATTCAAATGCACGCTGTTCTTCCTTACGCTTTGGCGTTTGCGGCAGGCGCCATGATTTATGTTGTGGTGGAAGAAGTAATTCCTGAAACGCAACAAGACAAATACACCGATGTGGCCACACTTGGACTCATTGGCGGATTCATTGTGATGATGCTTTTAGACGTAGGATTGTCCTAGACTCAAGCGTGCATGCGATTCCAAATATCTTGGTAATCGAGGCCGTCGAAATTCCCTGAAGACATCAACAGTAAATTGGCGTTTTCCCAATTCATTTCCAACAAAATTTTCAACAACTCTTTTGAGTCGTTGATCACCTTTACGTTCTTCGAAGCGAAGGCTTGCTCCACTTCTTCCGTTGAAATAGGCGGAAGTTTTTTATGCTCGAGCGTATGTGTGTTGAAATAGACAAACGCTTCGTCGGCCGCAGCCATAGCGCCTTCGTACTGACTTAAAAAGTTTTTATTCAAACTTGAAAACGTGTGCAGTTCCATGCACGCGATTAATTTTCTATTTGGAAATTGTTCCTTCAATGCATTTGTTGTTGCTTTCAATTTGGAAGGAGAATGTGCGAAATCTTTGTAGCACGCCGAATGATCATTCTTCCCCACTAATTCAAGACGCTTGGCTGCGCCTGTGAACGATGAAATAGCGCGAAGGAATTCTCCGGCGTTTACACCTAAACTTTCGCAAACCAAGAACGCTGCATTCAAATTTTGAAGGTTGTGATTTCCGAAAATTTCAATGGATGTTTCGGTTCCGTTGTGACGAATGAAAGTCACTCCGTTGCGAACCTCGTGCTCAAAAGTTCCATAAGGCTTGAGCGAAATATCTTGTCTTGCGCTTTCGCAAACCTTCCTCACTTCTTCGTCTAACTCGCAATAAATGAGCGTTCCATTCGGAACAATCTTCTCCGTGAAAATTTCGAACTGCTTCACATAGTTTTCGAAGGTTGGAAAAACATTGATGTGATCCCAGGCTATTCCACTCATAACCGCAATGGTCGGATGATACAGGTGAAACTTCGGACGCAAGTCAGTTGGAGACGAAAGGTATTCATCTCCCTCAATAATTGCAATTTCGGCTTCTTCGGTAAACTTCACCATACAATCGAAACCCGCAAGCTGCGCGCCCACCATGTAGTCGACATTTTTACCTAATGCATTCAACACATGAAGAATCATGCTCGTAATGCTGGTCTTGCCGTGGCTTCCGCCTATTACGACGCGAATCTTATCTTTCGACTGTTCGTAGATATATTCAGGGTAGGAATAAATTTTCAATCCCAATTCTTGCGCGCGAATGAGTTCTGGATTGTCTATGCGGGCGTGCATTCCAACGATCACCGCTTCTATTCCATCATGAATGCGACTAGCCTCCCACCCCATCTCATTTGGCAGCAACCCAAGGTTATTCAAGCGCGTTTTACTCGGCTCGAAAATCTCGTCATCGCTTCCTGTAACCAAATATCCTTTTCTATGAAGCGCAATGGCCATGTTGTGCATGGCGCTTCCGCCAATAGCAATGAGGTGAACGTGTTTCGAATTATCCATGGATACGAAGATGACTTGATTCTAGCTATGAGAATTATCCGATTTCAAATTTTATTCAGATTGAAATGTTGAGTGTATCTTCACAAGAAAAAACATGACCATTTCCAAGGCAGGCATGGATCCTGGAAGTCTCGTATACATTGGCGATCCAAAGACAGAAAGAGTTCAAATTGATTTCCTTCATTACACCGCCGAACATCTTCAAGAAACGAATGACATTTCATTGAGTGAAATTCAACCTTCGCTTAAAAAAGAAGGTGTGAATTGGATTTGTATATCAGGTGTGCACGATGTAGATATTGTTCGTGAAATTGGCAATCAATTCAACATTCATCCGCTGTTGCTCGAAGACATCATGAACACCACCGGTAGACCCAAATTCGAGTTGGAAAATAACTGCGCCTTTATTTGCGGAAAGATGATGGAGCCTGTTGACAAGCGTGGTGCACTGCCCGAGCAATTCAGCATTGTCATTTCCGGAAACACCTTACTCCTCTTTCAACAAGATAAAGGCGACACCTTCGATCAACTGCGCGAGCGCATTCGCTTGGGTCGCGGTAAAATTCGTTTGAAAGGCGCTGAATACTTGTGCTACTTGATCCTTGACAATATTGTAGACCATTTCATAAGCTACAGTCACATTTTGCTTCATGAAATAGAAGAGCTCGAACTCAATGTCTTGAACCGCCCTAGACCTGTTGTGCTGAATCACATTGTTCGCATGAAAAAGCGTATCATGAATTTCAAGCGAAGCATTGACCCGCTGAAAGAGGCCATTGGCCGCATGCCGAATGATATGAACGAAGAAAACAAAAAGTACTACCGCGATTTACACGACCACATTGTCCTGGAGTCAGAGAACATTGCCATGTATCGGGAAACACTCATCAATTTGCTTTCCTTGTACCACAGCCAACTTGGTCAGAAAACGAACGATACCATGCGAACACTCACGGTGATCAGTAGCATCTTTGTTCCGCTTACTTTCATAGCTGGAGTCTATGGAATGAACTTCAAAAACATGCCTGAATTGGAATGGCACAACGGCTATTTTTACGCCTTGGGACTCATGGGGGTTGTTGGGATAGGAATGTTTATTTTCTCTATTCGAAAGAAATGGCTGTAAAATGGCTTTGCGTAAGCATTTACACACTAAAATTGCAAAAAAATATTAAGCGCGGTATCGACTAATGAAGACGAAGTACAAAGATTTAATTGACCAGACATTTGAATGGCCTCAGGAAGAGTTTCAAATGGAAAACGATGAATTGGTTTTTCATGGAGTTCCAATGATGGACTTGGTGAAGAAATTCGGGTCTCCGTTGAAGTTTACATACTTGCCTAAAATTTCCGAAAACATTAACCGCGCGAAAGAGTGGTTCGAAAAGGGAAAGCAAGAAGTGGGTTACGAAGGCGAATACCACTATTGCTATTGCACGAAGAGTTCGCATTTCAGATATGTGTTGGAAGAAGTGTTGAAGAACAAAGTTCATTTGGAAACCTCTTCGGCTTACGACATTGATTTGATTAAGCGTTTGTATACCTTGAAGAAAATCACGAAGGAGCAAACAATAGTGTGCAACGGTTTCAAAAAAGAAGAATACGTGCAGCGTATTTTGGATTTGAAGGAAAGCGGATTTGAAAATATTATTCCAGTTATAGACAATGCTTATGAATTGAATGTGTTCAAAGAAAAGGCTACATCGCCTTTGAACATTGGAATTCGTATTGCAAGTGAAGAAGAACCGAAGTTCGAATTCTATACTTCGCGTTTGGGAATTGGATACAAGAATATTACGAAGTTCTATAAGAAAGTCATTCACGACGATCCGAATTTGAAATTGAAAATGCTTCACTTCTTCATCAATAGCGGTATCAAAGACACCGCTTATTACTGGAACGAATTGGTGAAGTGTTTGAAAGTGTATTGCGAGTTGCGCGAGATTTGTCCAACGCTTGACAGCTTGAACATCGGAGGCGGATTCCCAATTAAAACTTCCATCGCATTCAGCTTCGACTATCAGTATATGGTGACCGAAATCTTAAGACAGATTAAAGCGGCTTGCGAAGATGCAGGAGTTCCTGTTCCGAATATCTTCACTGAATTTGGATCGTTCACCGTGGGTGAAA
>JBJOPP010000074.1:0-11658 GCA_046050685.1 Bacteroidota bacterium | reverse complement strand
TGGCTGGCGGCTTTTGTCGATTACGACATTGCGTTTCTAAAAGAAGGATTTTTCTTTCTAATACCCGGAATAATTGCGAATACAATGACGGTTTCCTATGCGCATTTATTTTCTGGAAAAGGACTCCACCAATACAATTTTTACTCTGCAGTTACAGGATTTGCTGTTGCAATTGTTTGCTCTTCATTGCTTATTCCTTCTGACCATTTAAATGGCGCGTGCATAGCCGCCTCTGCGGCTTTTATCACGCAAAGTCTTGTTCAAACTTTGCTATTTATACGATTGAAGAAAAAGGAATTATCAGTCTAAGTTGAAGACATCGCGCATCCCTATCGGTCGAGATGAAACAAATCCTTCCGCATACTGATATCCTGCATAACGACCAAAATCCATAGCTCTTCCCTTGATGAAATCGAAAAACTCTTCTCCAGAAATTGGTGTTTTCGGTTCTTGTGAATTCGGATCAAAAAACTGACTTGAAAACGCCTTCAGCGCTTCAATTTTTTTCTCCATCTGTTTCGTAATGTCTACAACGAAATCAGGTTTGTTGTAATAATCTTGATTGAAATGATAAACCGAACGTGGGCGCCATGCAGCGTGATTCGTTTCTATTTTCGGAAGGCCCGCGTAGAAGCAACAATCTGCGACTAGCTTCGCTGCACGTGCATGATCGGGATGCCTGTCACGAAGTGAATTCGTAAACACAACTTCTGGTCTATACTTGCGAATAGCGTCAATTACAGCCATTTTATTTTCTTCGGTATCTGAAAAGAAGCAATCAGCAAATCCTAGGTTCTCTCTGAAGTGTGTACCCATAATTCGAGAAGCATTATCTGCTTCAACCATGCGCAATTCAGCACTTCCACGCGTTCCTCTTTCGCCCTTGGTAAGATCTACCAAAGCAACAATCTTTCCTTCCTGTACTGATTTAATTATGGTTCCGGCTGCGCTAATTTCCGCATCATCGGGGTGCACAGAAATAACGAGTAAATCAACTTTATTCATGTTGCAAATCTCCGAAAATTTAACTCAAATTGAGTTAAGAAATTAATCCTTATTTTTGCACTAGATGTTTAGGAAACTTTTTATCACTTTAAGCGTTGTGCTGCTAAGCACCATTTCCTATGCACAGCCATCGGGGTATTTAGAGTCTGCTCTAGAAATGATGGCGGACACTTCTTCTTGGTTAAACGCAGCAGATTTCATCAAGACAAAAAAAGCCACCATTTACCCTTCTCCGAATTTACCAAACATTAGCCTCGATCTAAAAGGACGTGCAGATTCAATCTCCATTATACCCAGCTATACGAATTATCAAAGTTGGGACACGCAAAACATTTGGCACAAGAAGCGAAATGTAAATTTCCAAAACGACTCAGCACTTCTATTTCAACTGATAGTTGACTCGTGTGACTTTGCATTTCCTACTGACATTGGAAGACAGACTTCTCCTTTCGGACCAAGATGGGGGCGTTTACATGCCGGACTAGACTTGGACTTAGATACGGGAGACCCTGTTTACAGCATGTTTGAAGGACTGGTGCGTATATCGCAATACAGCGACACCTATGGGAATGTTGTTGTTGTTCGTCATCCGAACGGATTAGAAACTTTGTACGCCCACATGTCTGCAAGAATGGTCGTTCCTGGCCAATACGTTCAAGCTGGAAACATGCTTGGTTTAGGCGGTAATACGGGAAGATCCTACGGAGCCCATCTGCATTTCGAGACTAGGTATTTAGGAAACCCCTTTGATCCGGCTTACTTAATTCTCCCGAATCAAAAGGCTCTTAAATCCGCAGTTTTCGAACTAACGAAAAAGAAGCTCAATGTACCTACAAATCCACCCGCTGCGCCTTCCGCAAATAACAATTCGAAGGGTAGTAGCGGAAATAAATATCATACTGTAAAGCGAGGAGATACGCTTTCATCCATAGCGGTGAAAAACAAAACGACCATCTCAAAACTTTGCAAACTCAATAAAATCAAGCCCTCTACCAATTTAAAAATCGGTCAGAAAATTAGGGTTCGATAGATTTTAGGTCTATCTTCACAACAGCTATCAAATTTCCTTTTAGCTGAGAACAAAAAGCACGCAATAGTGTTTTATCTGTTATGAAAAAACGTGTTGCTGTCATAGGTGCGGGATTTGCTGGGTTATCTGCTGCGTGCAGGTTGGCGCAGCTTGGCTTTGAAACGCATGTCTTCGAACAACACGCCACTCCAGGAGGACGATGCAGAGTTTTTGAAAAAGACGGATTCGTCTTCGATATGGGGCCAAGTTGGTACTGGATGCCGGAAGTTTTTGATCAGTTTTTCGAGCAATACGGTGAAAAACGAAGCGATTACTATTCCCTCGAAAGACTAGACCCTTCTTACCGCGTTTACTTTTCCAATAAAATTTTAGATGTTCCCGCTTCTACCGATGAACTCGGAGATAAGCTCGAATTAATCGAAGCCGGAAGCAAGGAAAATTTGAAAAAATTCCTAGCAGAAGCAAAATACAAATACGACACAGGAATGGGGGAATTCGTTTGGAAGCCTTCCCTTTCTGCAACAGAATTTTTAGATCTAAAACTTCTGAAAGCTGCTGTTCGAATTCACCTCTTCAACTCAATTTCATCTCATATTCGTAAATATTTCAAGCATCCCGAAATAATTCAGTTGCTTGAATTCCCGGTGCTATTTCTTGGTGCTAAGCCAGAAAAAACACCCGCGCTTTACAGCCTTATGAATTATGCCGACCTTGAATTAGGCACTTGGTATCCGCAAAATGGAATGGGCGAAATTCCAAAGGCCATGGAAAAAGTGGCGAAAAAACTTGGTGTTACTTTTCACTACAACAACACCATTACTCAAATTGAATCGTTGAATGGTCAAGCAAAGCGACTTATAACTTCTTCAGGAAATTTTGAAATTGACGCCGTTATTGCTGGAGCGGATTACCACCATGTGGAAACGAAAATGCTCGCGCCAGCAGACCGCTCCTATTCCGATGATTATTGGAGTTCAAGAACAATGTCACCGTCTTCGTTGCTTTTCTATCTCGGAATAAATAAGAAAGTAAATAATTTACTTCACCACAATTTATTTTTCGACGAACCATTTGATCAGCACGCAAAAGAAATATACGATCATCCTCAATGGCCAAGCCAACCGCTATTTTACGCTTGCGTCCCATCGAAAACAGATAGAAATGTTGCACCTGAAAATTGTGAGAATATTTTCTTGCTTGTCCCTGTTGCACCAGATCTCACAAGCGATGAATCTTTAAGAGATAAGTACCTTCAGAACATGATGGACCGCTTGGAAAAACGTACTGGCGAATCTATTCGCGAACACATCGTTTACAAGCGAAGTTTCGCTCACGAAGAATTTATTTCGGAATACAACAGCTACAAAGGCAACGCATACGGTCTTGCTAACACTTTGAAGCAAACCGCCATTTTGAAACCTTCTATGCGAAGCAAAAAACTCAAGAACTTATTCTACGCCGGGCAACTTACCGTTCCAGGACCTGGAATGCCTCCAAGTATCATAAGCGGACAACTTGCCGCAGAAACCCTGAACAAACTTCTTTTTCAATCATAATATCATGACAGGAAAACCACTTTTCGATAACGTATCCTTTGACTGCAGCAAGTTAACCACACATGCTTACAGCACGAGCTTCAGCCTTGGAATACGCACCCTAGGAAAGGAAATTCGAAATCCGATTTACGCCATCTATGGCTTCGTTCGTTTTGCCGATGAGATTGTAGATACTTTTCACGACTATGAAAAGCATGAGCTTATGGCTCGATTCAGAAAAGATACGGTTCTTGCCATTGAAGAGCGTATTTCACTTAATCCAATTCTGAATGCCTTTCAGCATACGTATCACAAATACAACATCGAGTGGGATCTAGTAGATACTTTTTTGAAAAGTATGGAAATGGATTTACATCAGTTCGAACACAACCGCGAATCTTATGAAACATACATCCTAGGATCAGCCGAAGTTGTAGGACTTATGTGCTTGCATGTCTTTGTTAATGGCAATCAATCAGAATATGAAAAATTGAAACCTTCAGCGATGAAGCTTGGAGCCGCGTTTCAAAAAATTAATTTCTTGCGCGATTTACATGCAGATTACAACGCATTGGGACGTGTGTATTTCCCAAACGTTGACATGACGAAGTTTGACGAGCCAACAAAAAAAATAATAGAAAAAGAAATCAAAGAAGATTTCAGATTGGCATATATTGGAATACTTCAACTGCCTAAAGAAGCTAGATTCGGCGTTCTTATAGCTTTCAAATATTACTACAAACTGTTTCTAAAGATTCAATCGCTTCCTTGTGAAAGAATTTTGAATGAGCGTATTCGCGTTGCTAATCCAAAAAAACTTGCGCTGTTGGCGAAAAGCTATCTTCAGCACAATTTAAACTTACTGTAATGAATTCCGCATTGGGTAAAAGTGTATTCAGCCTACTTTTAATTTTCGCAATCGTATTTCCTTCCCCTGCGCAAGAAGTGCAATGCCAGCGTCTTTTCATTTCAGCTCAGAACGAACCGGCCAAGCAAGAGTTCTATAATTACTGCGCGAACCTTTCCAACAGAAACAATACGCAACAAGCTTATTTCGGTGTAGCAACAGCGATGTACGCAGAACTTGTATCGAACCCTGCAGATAAACTAAGTTATTTCAGTCGCGGGAAAGACTTGCTTGAAAAAGCAATAGCAAATGACTATTGGAATGAAGAACTTCGTTTCTTGCGCTATTCCGTTCAAGACAAAGCTCCTTGGATGTTGCAATATCACGACAAACTTGACGAAGACTCTTATTACATCTATCAATCTCTTTCAACGGGTAAGTTGAACAAAACAAAAGCTTTCTGGAAGATTGTAATTCAGTTCATGATTCAAAGTGAGAACATTAGCGCTGATTTAAAATCTAAATACAGTCAATTGTAATGGAATTCGTAGTTCTCGTAGACGAGCAAGACAATGCCATTGGAACAATGGAGAAGCAACAAGCACACATTGAAGGTGCTCTTCATCGCGCCTTCTCAATCTTCATTTTCAATTCAGAAAAACAACTCTTACTCCAAAAAAGAGCTTCTTCTAAATATCATTGCGGAGGGCTTTGGACCAATACCTGCTGCTCTCATCCGAGAGAAAACGAATCACTTCAAGACGCTGCAAACCGCAGACTTCAAGAAGAAATGGGAATGCATTGCGAATTGAAACACATCTTTTCTTTCGTTTACAAAGCCGAATTTGAAAATGGATTAATTGAACATGAATTCGATCATGTTTTTTTTGGTGAAACCAATCAAATCCCTCAACTAAATTTGGATGAAGTTGAAGAGTTCAAATACATTGGGTTAGATGAACTTCAAACAGAGATAAACGAGAAGCCGGAAAGTTTTACGCCGTGGTTCCTTATTGCCCTAGATCGAGTGAAAGAATTTAAAGCAACACTATCATGATACTTAATATTGCTATTATCGTCCTCACATTCCTAGTTATGGAAGGAATGGCTTGGCTTACACATAAGTTTGTGATGCACGGATTCATGTGGTATTTCCATGAAGACCATCACCAACCGACTCCTGGATTTTTTGAAAAGAATGATGTTTTCTTTTTGATATATGCTATTCCCAGTTGGCTACTTATTATGTTCGGCATGATGAACGGAAACGATTTCCGAACATTCATTGGATTCGGAATTCTCGCCTATGGAATTGGCTACTTCCTGGTTCATGAAGTGCTCATTCACCGCAGATTTAATTGGTTCGACAAGACCGACAATATGTATTTCAGAGCGATACGCAAAGCGCACAAAGTGCACCATAAAAATCAATATAAAGAAGAAGGAGAATGCTTCGGAATGCTTATCGTTCCCATGAAATATTTCAAAGCTGAGGCTAAATTCAAACACGCTAAATCAGCAAGATGAATTCAACCTACGCCTATTTGCTCGTAGATTTATTTTGTCTTTCGGGACCTTTCTTTTTAAGCTTTCATAAAAGCGTCGCTTTTTACAAAAACTTCAAGCCGTTGGCCATAGGCATTCTTTTAATGTCGGCGGTTTATCTTCCATGGGACATTCTTTTCACACATTGGGGCATCTGGAATTTCAACGCCACGTATACTCTGCCTAGCCGTTGGTTTCTTCTTCCTGTTGAAGAGTGGCTGTTTTTCATAGCTGTACCTTTCGCATGTGTATTCACGTTTGAATGTGTGCGCTATTTCAAAAAATCAGCGCCAAGTCAGCGCTTCACGCAAATAAGTAGTTGGGGAATTCTGATTACATCTGCCATTCTCTGTATGTTCGCTGCGTTCGAAGAACTTTGGTACACCTTCAGCGCCACGCTTCTTTGCAGTGCACTATTGCTTCTCCACATTCAACGTAAATCGAAATTTCTTGGGTACTTTCTTTTTGCTTGGTTCATTCTTTTAATACCGTTTTTCATTTCAAACGGAGTGCTCACCGGCCTTCATTTTTATGATTACCCTTTGATAAACACAAACCGTGTGATCATATCCGAAGCAATCGTTCGATACAACAATGATTTCAATCTTGGCATTAGAATCTGGAGTGTTCCCATTGAAGATTTTTTCTACGGATTGGCAATGGTCCTTCTAACCCTTACTCCCTACGAATTCATCAAACAAAAGCAGTCTGCTAAAACTGCACAATAACAGGACGGTGATCGGAATAACCCGCCTCGCTTGTCACGTATGACTTCGCTTTAAGTTCTTTGCTATGCAGGATATAATCTATACGCAAGCCGAACAAAGGACCTCTGTATGTGCTTCCAATTCCACTTCCAGCTTCATTAAAACTATCCCTTAAAATTATTGTCAATCGGTTATAAGTGTATGAAATTGGCGAGTCATTGAAATCTCCTGTTAAAACCATCTTATACTTGCATGATTCCAAGTGATTGGCCAACACATTAACCTGCTGAGAGCGCTTAAGCGTTGCCCGGTAGAGCTGCGTGAACAATGGCTTACTTTCGTTTTGAATTTCGTCCATGTCTAAATTCTCATCGAATAATTCCAAAGACTTCTTCTTTAAACGAAAACTTTGCAAATGCGCATTGTACACGCGCACGGTATCGCTTCCAATCAAAACATCTACATAAATGCAGAAGTTATTTACTTCATTCTCAAAAGGAACTTGTCCTTGACTTATCACTGGAAACTTAGAGAAGATAACCAATCCAAATCTTCCACCATCTGAAAGTACATGGGTCGAACGCTCATGCACACTGTATCCGGCAAGCATTTCATTTCTCTGTTGTTCCGTTAAAAAATTACCCCCGTTGGTGTTCCAATAACATTCCTGAAGACAGAGAATATCGGGTTTCACCGTTTGTATTTCATTCAGAATAGCATCTCTGTTGCGCTTTGAGTTCTCTCCATCATACAAACCCATTAGATGAGTATTGTGTGTCATAACCTTAAATCCCATTCCTTGCTCAGCACTTTTCTCCGATCCATTGAAACTAAAAAAGCTGAACAAATCGGGCAACGAAAAAGCGAAACAAACAGAAAAGATTATAACCCACTTCCATTCTTTGCGAAAGGCCATAATGATGAAGAATAGCAAAAACAGAAGAAGCAAAGGCCAAAAAAACAATCCCAAAGCACTGAAATACCCGAAATACTTGGGAGAAAAATGTGCGGATAGATAGGAGAGAAAATAAAATGAAATAACAAAAAGACTAATCAATCGAAAAACAAACCGAACGAGTTTGCGCCAGTGACTGAGTTTTTTTATTTCATTAACTGGAGACTCCATTAATTTTCCTTTTGCTGTTCTAGAAATGATTTTTCTTTTGCCGAAAGACTCTCAAATCCCGAACGCGAAATTTTATCCAATATTGAATTCAAATAATCCTCTTTCAATTTTCGCTCAGCATTGAACTCATCGTCGGTCTGAAACCTCACATTGCTTCGCTTAACCGTCAACTTAGGCGAAGGCTTAAACCATAAAACTATTTTTGACCACCAATTCATTTTTCCGATTTCATTCTTTTCAAAAAAACACAAAAGAGCTCCTGATGCAGTTCCTCCAATATGCACAAATAGCGACAGATTAGCTGACTCGTAATTCGCTATATCTATTCCTTCCAAAAATAAAAACACAAGACAACCCAACCAAAAAGTCAAGTCTCTTTTCTTGCTATTCAAAATGCCATCCACCAACCAACCGGCCCATAGCGCGGTAATACCCGCTGAAGAACCGATAAGCGAAAAGGTATTGTCGTTCAAAAAAAGAAATAACAATCCGCCAAGCACGCCCACGACCCAATACTTCCAAGCATCGAAACCAACATACCTATCCTTCGACCAATAAATCAACAGCATCAAAAGCAAGTAATTCCAAACAAAATGGCTGACTTCCGCTTGAAAAAAACTGTAGGTTAACCATGTCCAGATCCAAGTCATTGGTTCCCCACTGGTCGAAAATCCAACGTATGAATCAAACACTTCAATATCAGAGGCTCCGTTGTAATTAATCGAAAAAAGAACAACTACCATTCGCGCAACAAAACCAAACGCCAATATGGCGCTAAGTAATTTCAATCCAATAGAAGTTCTTCGAAAACGATCTACCATGTCCTCGTGTTTTTCTGCCAATACTTCAACAGAAGGTAACCGAAAATCATTCCTCCAAGATGAGCGTAATGAGCAACATTATCGCCCGCGGTTTGACGCATGGCCAAATAAAATTCGATAGCTCCGTATATCATTACGAAGTACTTCGCCTTTAAAGGAATTGGGGGAAATAAAAGCATTAACTCTGTGTTCGGGAATAACATTCCGAATCCCAGCAACACTCCGAAAACCGCGCCTGATGCGCCAACTACGCCCGTATTTATTGCTGAATACAAATCAACCATCTGAACCTTATACGCCTTTCCTTCCTCCAATCCTGTAACCATAACCTGATAAATTTCTCTATCGGTTAATGCATGCATCATCTTTTGAATTTCAAAATAACTTACACCCATATGCAAGAAAAAAGCTCCAATACCACAGGTCATGTAATAGATTACAAATTTCTTGGTGCCCCAATAATTTTCTAGAGCAGTACCAAACAAATAGAGCGCATACATATTGAAAAAGATATGCGTGAAATCACTCATTGAGTGCATGAACATATGCGTAACAATCTGCCATGGACGGAAATTCGGACTTGCGAAATAATAACCGGTAAGGTTCTCGCTTAATCCCGGAATAACAAAACATGCCAAGTAAATAAGAACATTAATAATTATAATGTTCTTAACCGCCGGTGTAAGATTCATTCTCATGGTGATTTATTTTCCTAATTGATCTTCTAAATAATCTATTCCAAATGTCAAGGCGATAGACTTTCCATCAGGCGCAAAATTCTTATTCTCACAAGCATTCCAGCGCACTAACAAATCAAGCATCTCTGGTACGGTGAGCATTTGACCTTTCTTCACCGACATTCTTCGGGTATAATCTTTCAGCAAATTCATTCGCAAATCTGGGCCATCAATGCCCAAACGTAAGCTCTCCAAAACCAATTCAATAAATTTCAAAGCGGCTTGTTCGTCAAGATTTGAAGGTGCCGCAATAATCTCAGGCTCCTCTTCCAAATTCAATTCAAATCCGAATGAAGCCAAAAGCACATCGTGGTCTTGCAACAATGAAATATCTTTTTGCTGCGCATTCAGCGCAATTGGAAAAATCAACTGCTGCGCCTTAAAACTATGGCTATTCTGATTCGAATGCTCTTCAAACAAAATCTGCCAATGCAAACGCGTTTGATGAAACATCTTTAATTCGCCATTAATCTCACAACCAATAATAACTCTTCCAATTTGAAACGGGGAACCTCCTTCCCACTCATCGGATTCAAATCCTATTTGTTCTTGCTGAACTTCACTTTCTTTCTCAAAGCCAAACCCAGCCTGCGCAAATTGTTCCATCCAATTTCGCGACTTCTGTTGCCACGAATCAGATTTTTGAAACGGATTGAAATCGTGATTCACATCTACTTGAGGAACACGAACAGAGCCTGGATTAACTTGAGTGAGCGGTATATTTTCTTGTTCGAAATCCAAAGAAGGAGCAACTTGATTTTTTCCTAAACCTCTTCTCACCGCAGCATGCAGAAGCGCATGAATACTTCGCTCGTCTTGAAACTTTATTTCCGTTTTTGTCGGATGAATATTTATATCAATGGTTGAAGGAGGAACGTCCAATGCAATTAAGTAAAAAGGAAAACTTCCTGAAGGAAGAATTTGCTCATATGCCTGCTGAACCGCGTGATTCAAAAAAGGACTTTTAATGAATCGCTGATTCACAAAAAAATACTGGTCACCTCTGGTGCGCTTCGCTATCTCTGGTCTGCCTACAAAACCAGATATTCGAACAATCTCGGTGTCTTCATCTAAATGAATAAGTTGATCGTTGTATTTGTTTCCAAATACATGCACCAAGCGCTGCTTTAAATTAGATTTTGGCAAATCAAAAACGACGTTACCGTTGTGGGTAAGCACGAAGTGAACATCAGGATGCGTGAGTGCCACACGTTCAAATTCATCAATGATATGTCGAAATTCAATCGCGTCTGTTTTCAAAAAATAGCGACGAGCGGGTATATTGAAAAATAAATTGCGAATCGAAAAAACAGAACCTTTGGTCGCTTCAACAGATTCATTCGCCACTAACTTTCCTCCTTCAATTTCAATACGAACGCCTTGTTCATCTTCTTCGCGCTTGGTAATTAATTCCACCTGCGCCACAGAAGCGATACTGGCCAATGCTTCACCACGAAATCCTTTTGTAGTTATATTGAAAAGATCTTCCGCTTTTCTAATCTTCGAAGTGGCATGTCGCTCAAAACAAAGCTGTGCATCCACTTCACTCATACCCTTCCCATCGTCAACCACTTGAATAAGCGTCCTTCCAGAATCCTTAATCACCACGCGTATTTGGGTAGCCTCTGCATCCACCGCATTTTCAACCAATTCCTTTACAACGGAAGAAGGGCGCTGAACCACCTCACCCGCAGCAATTTGATTGGAAACTTGATCAGACAATAATTGAATGACTCCTGAACTCTTCATCTTCCAAATTTACAACAGAACGCCCCGAAAGAGTGCGCACATTTATTCACTTTATATGCGTCCTTCAAGAGCCGATTCAATAGACTCTGACTCGCCTCTTAATGCAACGATTTTTTGAATAACCAAATCAACAATTTTATCCGGACAAGACGCCCCGCTTGTGACAACCAATTTCAAATTTTCTTCGAACAACAGAGTTGGATTTATCTCCTCTTCTTTCAAGCTTTTGAAATTGAAAACACGAGCACAATCTTTTGAAACAATATCATCGGAATTTCGAACAAAATAAACAGGCATTTTCTCTCCGAGAATCGTAGCAATTTGAATCGTATTCGACGAATTGAACCCACCAACCACTATACCTAAATGAGCTCCGCTGTCTAACACTCCCACTGTTGCGTTTTGATTGTCATTCGTAGCATAGCAAAGAGTGTCTCGTGTGTCGGTGCTCGCTTCTTCACCGTACATCTGCACCACCACATCTTTTAAATAAGCTGCAATTTCTTGCGTCTCAGTTGCGAGCATTGTGGTTTGATTCACAACGCCAATTTTCTGC
>JBJOPP010000073.1:0-3118 GCA_046050685.1 Bacteroidota bacterium | reverse complement strand
CATGGCTATCACGCGATCAACCAACAAGAATGGGTAGCGATGCGGAAGCATTTTACTGATCTGATTAATGTCGAAAACAGTCTTTGATAAATCGAAAGAAACCTTTGACTGTTTCTTTTTGTCCCAAGCCTTCAACACTTTTGCGAAAGCAACATTTCCATGATGTCCTGGGCGAGCTGCCAGAATATGTCCGCGAAGGAACTTACCCGTAAGCGCTAAATCACCGATAATATCTAGTAGTTTATGACGTGCAGGTTCGTTTTCATATTGAAGTTTAATTGTGTTCAACACGCCAATTCCTTCCACCTTCACATCAATTTCTTCACGACCCAATTCTTTCAAAACATCCTTAATCTGCTGATCGGTGTATTCTTTATCCACCATAACAATGGCATTGTCTAAGCTTCCGCCTTTGATCAATCCATTCTTCGCTAAAAGCTCTAATTCACGCAAGAAAACAAACGTTCTGCACTTTGAAATTTCCGATGAAAATTGATCCAAATTGTACATTTGCGCGTGTTGCGTTCCCAAAATAGGAGAGTTGTAATCTACCATTACAGTAACTCTATATTCTCCACCATTGGTGGGCACAGCAAGCATTTCCACTCCCTTCTCAGTGTCTTCAAAAGTTATATTTTCGTCGAGAATAATATATTTTCTTTCGGCATTTTGTTCTTCATACCCGCATGCTTCAATAGCCTCAACAAAAGGCCATGCGCTGCCGTCCATAATTGGAATTTCCGGACCGGTAATTTGAAGTAAGGCATTGTCAACGCGGCTTCCGTATAAGGCAGCCAATACGTGTTCCGTCGTATATACGCGCGCACCGTTTTGCTCGAGGGTAGTTCCGCGCTGGGTTCCAATCACGCGATCGCAATCTGCATCGATCAAAGGAGAGCCCTCTAAATCTATTCGTTGAAATTTATATCCGTGATTTTCCGGTGCCGGGCAAATTGTTAATGTTACGGATTCCCCGGTATGTAGGCCAACTCCGTTAAAAACGATTGGCGACTTTACTGTTCTCTGTTTTGAAGACATGCTGCAAAATTAGTGTGAATTAGCAGGTAATTCACTTGATTGTGGAATAGATTCCTTCTTATTATTTACGAATGGATTGAATAATAGCATCAGCCATTTCGCGTACTTCCGCTTCTGAAATTTTCTTCTTCTCAACAGCCTTCAATCTTACAACTGCAAAAACACTTGTAAGGACATGTTCGAACTGAAAAGCAACATTCATTTTTTTGAATTTACCCGACTTTTGTCCTTCCTTCAACAAAGCGGTCAAAGCAGAAAAAGCATCTTCCATTTCTTTGTTTTTGCTATACAATGGCGAATTTCTGTATTGAATTACAGCCAAGTAACGCAACGGCGCAGTAGAAAAATAACCGTACAAAGCCAACCATGCTTGCGTTAAACGCTGAGTTTCTTTGCCCTTAACAGAAAGTGACTCATGAAGCGCGCGGGCAGCTTCTGTGCATGTTTCAACATAAAGACTCTCGAAAAGGTCCTCCTTGCTTGGAAAGTGGTGATAAATGGTTCCTACTGCAACACCTGAAAGCTTAGCTAATTCAGACATTGGAGAGGCGTGAAAGCCTCCGTTTGAAATAAGTTTTAAGGCTGTGTTTATAACCTTATCTCTTCTTGAAATTTCTTTTGCCATAACCGAATGTTCGTTCGGTCAAAGATATTTCGTTTTCTAAATGAAGTCATTGAAACTTTTCACCATTGACCTTTTAATAAAGAAGAAATTACTAAACTTGCAGAACTAAAATTTGAACACATGTCAATACAAGAAAGAATCAACGAAGATTTAAAAGCAGCTATGAAAGCTGGTGAGAAAGATAAGTTAATGGCCCTTCGCGATATCAAAAGCAAATTACTTCTTGAAATGACGAAAGACGGCGGCGATAGCGCAATTGATGACAACAGATCAATAGCTATTTTGAACAAGTTATTTAAGCAGCGCCAAGAATCTATTGAAATATATAAGGCTCAAAATCGTCCAGATCTTTTGGAAGAAGAGCAATTGCAAGCCAATGTAATTGCAGCCTATTTGCCTGCTCAACTATCGGCAGAAGAGCTCGAGGCTGAAATTAAAAACTTCATTGCCCAAGTTGGCGCGAGTTCTCCAAGCGATTTAGGAAAAGTAATGGGAGTTGCTTCAAAAGCATTGACGGGTAAGGCAGATGGGAAAGCCATTTCCGAGACCGTGAAAAGACTTTTAAGCTAGTCATGAATATCATTGGCCGCAAAACCATTATTCAACTTCCTGAATTGGGGGGTGTTGATGTTCGCGCCAAAATAGATACGGGGGCCTTTCGCACTGCCGTTCATTGTGAATCCTGGACTTTAGTTGAAGTAAACGGAAAGCAGGTTTTAGAAGTTACCATTCAATGGGAACAAGGAAAGCCTGTTGTTCTTCATTTCGAAAAATTCCAAAAGCGTACGATTAAAAACTCTTTCGGACAAACCGAAGAGCGCTATTGTGTGCGCACGCTAATACTCATTCACAAGAAAAAAATACAGTCGGAAATTTCATTCACGAACAGATCGGGAATGAGATACCCGGTGTTATTAGGAAGAAAGACGATTGGAAAGAAATTCTTAGTTGATGTCTCGTTGAAGAGTTAAAAAAAAAGAGGCCGCCTCTCCCAAAACGACCCCTTTTTAGAATCACTCTTTTTCATACAAGATGAAAGAAGAATGAAAACCTAAACCTTACCTATTTGAAAAAACCTACTCTTTGTTTTTGTGGGAGAGTAATATTTTGAATGTTCTCTACAGCATTCATAGTCTTATACCCTCGGTGTTAAATTAAGGTTACGTTTTTTTTGAAATATTTTTGAAACAGCTGATTTCATTGGGAAAAAATGACAGAACGAGTAAACGCATATGTACTTTCAAGCCGCAAGTTTAAAGACTCGCTTCGGTTAGCGCATGTGTTTACATTGGAACACGGGGTTCAGACATATTTGTTCCGTACGGGAAAAAAGGGCGAGAACATTTCTTATTTCCAACCGCTCAATTCGATTCAATTTTCAGGAAACAAGTCTGAAGGCAAATTGGAAATCGTGAAGGACATGGCACTCTCTGAAGTTTATAATTCCATTCCCTT
>JBJOPP010000072.1:0-8290 GCA_046050685.1 Bacteroidota bacterium | reverse complement strand
TTAGGATGCGAAGGATTAGGCATCGTATACGCCGGAGCATCTTCCATGAAATCTGGAAATTACATTTCAGAACACGATCAGTTAATCAGTGAAAAACTCGGATTCGTGATGTGCGGAGGAGATCTTTCTGCTCCAACAAAAGTGAGCGAGCAATATCTTCTTGACCTCGAACGTAAAGCATTTCTAGAATTGTGCATGCAACGCAAATCGTTAGAGCGAATGCAGAGCCTCATTAAGTCAGGAAAAATTTTAAGAAACTAATTCCATGAACGCGTACATAGTTGGAGGTTATAGATCTGCCGTTGGAAAAGCACAAAAAGGTGTTTTCAAATCCATGCGCGCAGATGAATTAGCTGCGCAAGTCATTCAGCATTTAATGAAAGACTTTCCGCAAATAGACAAAGATGAAATTAGCGATGTCATTGTAGGAAACGCTACACCTGAAGCAGAGCAAGGGCTGAACATTGGACGTATGATTTCCCTAATGGGGTTGAATACTGAAAAAGTTCCGGGTATGACCGTGAATAGATATTGTTCAAGTGGACTGGAAACCATTGCGCTTGCAAGTGCCAAGATTCATGCAGGAATGGCCGATTGCATTATTGCTGGTGGTGTGGAAACCATGTCGCCCATTCCATTCGGCGGATGGCGCATTGTTCCCCATCCGAAAGTTGCAAAGTCTCACCCCGATTGGTATTGGGGAATGGGCCTTACCGCAGAAGCCGTAGCGAATGAATACAAAATTTCGCGCGAAATGCAAGATGAGTTCGCATTCCATTCGCATCGAAAAGCGCTAGAAGCTATTGCTTCTGGAAATTTCGCTTCAGGAATTGCACCCATTGAAGTAGAAGAAATTTTTCTCGATGAAAAAGAAAAACGACAAGTACGCACAACTACTGTTACAATAGACGAAGGACCTCGTGCAGGAACTACTGTAGAAGCACTTTCAAAATTGAAACCTGTCTTCGCCATGAATGGATCTGTAACTGCCGGCAACGCTTCGCAAACATCTGACGGTGCGGCCTTTGTAATGGTTTGCTCGGAAGACTTTATGAAGAAGCACAATCTCACGCCTATTGCCCAACTGAAAAGCTATTCCGTTGCAGCACTTGCACCACGCATCATGGGAGTTGGTCCTATTTACGCGGTTCCTAAAGCACTTGAAGCGGCAGGATTGAAACAAAGCGATATTAATTTATTCGAATTGAATGAAGCCTTCGCTTCACAAAGCGTTGCAGTGATTAATCAATTGGAATTAGATCCAATGCGCACGAACATCAACGGAGGTGCCATTGCACTCGGACATCCGCTTGGATGCACCGGAGGAAAACTAACCGTGCAGCTTTTAAACGACTTGAAAAGACGAAATGAAAAGTACGGCGTAGTTACCATGTGCGTAGGCACTGGACAAGGCGCTGCCGGAGTATTTGAAAGATTTTAAAAAACACATTATGAAACCAATAACAGGAGGAGAATTTTTAATTCGTAAAACAACTTCATCAGAGATTTTCATTCCAGAAGAATGGAACGAAGAGCAGCTGATGATGATGAAAATGTGTGAAGATTTCGTGAACAATGAAATCGTTCCCAACCTCGATCGCATTGACGAAATGGAAGAGGGACTTATGCAATCAATAATGCATAAAGCAGGCGAACTCGGTCTTTTAGGACTTTCAGCTCCCGAAGAATTAAATGGCATGGGCATGGACTTTAAAACCACTATGCTCTGCACCGAAACACTCGGAGCGGGCCATTCTTTCTCTGTAGCCTATGGCGCTCACACGGGAATTGGGACATTGCCCGTGCTTTATTACGGAAATGAAGAACAGAAAAAACACTTCGTCTCTAAACTCGCAACAGGTGAATGGTTCGGGTGCTATTGCCTAACTGAACCCAATTCAGGAAGCGACGCGAACTCTGGAAAAACGAAAGCAACATTAACCGAAGACGGAAAACATTATAAAATTTCCGGACAGAAAATGTGGATTACAAATGCAGGATTTGCAGATGTATTTACAGTGTTTGCAAAAATTGAAGAAGACGAAAACTTAACAGCCTTCCTTCTTCACAAAGACATGCCCGGCATTACTTTGAATCCTGAAGAAAAGAAAATGGGAATCAAGGGATCTTCGACCCGTCAGGTATTTTTCAATGATGTTCTCGTTCCTATCGAAAACATGTTGAGCGACCGTCAGAATGGATTTAAAATAGCGGTTAACATTTTGAATATCGGCCGTATCAAATTAGCCGGTGCAGTGATGGGTGGAGCAAAAGCAACTGTTACTGATGCAATTGATTACGCTAACACGCGCGAACAATTCGGAAGGCCCATTGCCAAGTACGGAGCAATACGACACAAACTTGCCGAAATGGCTATTCGTTGCTATGCGACAGAATCAGCTTTGTATCGCGCAACACAAAACATAGACGATGCTATTGCGGGACTCACTGAATCAGGAATGGAAAAAGGAACTGCTGTGCTGAAAGGCATTGCCGCCTTCGCACCTGAATGCGCCATTTTAAAAGTACACGGAAGTGAGACATTAGACTATGTCGCCGATGAAGCCGTTCAGATTTTTGGTGGAATGGGATACAGTGCTGAATCACGCGTTGAACGCGCGTATCGCGACTCTCGCATCAATCGAATTTTTGAAGGAACGAACGAAATCAATCGCATGCTCATTGTTGACATGCTTCTGAAAAAGGCAATGAAAGGCGAATTGGATCTCATGACTCCTGCAATGAATGTTGCGAATGAATTAATGTCTATTCCAGATTTCGCTGAACCAAGTGAAGATGTTTTCGAAAGATATCTCGGTTACATTGAGAACTTCAAAAAAGCAGTTCTGATGATCGCAGGAAGCGCCGCTCAAAAACTTATGATGCAACTGGCGAAAGAGCAAGAAATCTTAATGAACATTGCAGACATGGCTATCTGGACTTATGTTGCTGAAAGCACAGTTCTGAGAACTCAAAAAAGAGTTCATCTGAAAGGAATCGAAAATTCAACAAGTCAAATGGCTATTATGCAAACCTTAGTTACTGACCTGGCTGACAGCATAAACAAAGCAGGAAAAGATGCATTGAATTCTTTCGTTGAAGGAGACGAACAACGCATGATGATGATGGGCTTGCGTCGCTTCACTAAAACAGAACCGTACAACACCAAAGAAGGCCGACGCACAATTGCAGCTGAATTAATTTCGTCAGGAAAATATTGTTTCTGATGGAAAAAGAAATAGGGAATTAATTCCCTATTTCTGAATGAAATTTAATGCGCATGAGTCGAAGAATTTCTTCCTCATAGTCACCGTCGAAGTATTCTTCGGCTTCTAAAATATCGTCGGTCTCTGACTGCATGAAGTATTCCATGATTTCCTCTTGCGCGTCTTCATCTATTTCATCATCGATGAAATATTGAATGTCTAAACGCGTCCCCGCATGAACAATGGTTTCAACTTCATCTATTAATTCAGAATATGTCTTACCGATTCCTTTGGCAATGTCGTTTAGCGGAATTCGCTTATCTACGTTTTGAATAATCTTGATTTTGTGACTGCTCTTGGCATGTGCACTCTTCAAAACAAAATCTTCAGGTCGTTCAATATCGTTGTCCTCAACATACTTTTTAATGAGCGCTAAAAACGCCGATCCGAATTTCATTGCCTTGCCCTTTCCTACTCCACCAATGTGCGAAAGCTCGTCTATGGTAATTGGATATTGCGTTGCCATTTCTTCCAAAGAAGGTTCAGAAAAAACAACATAGGGCGGCAATCCTTTTTCTTTGGAAACCTTTAGACGCAACTCCTTCAACATTAAGAACAACGTTTCGTCGGAAGCCCCGGATCCCGTTGCCTTTACTGCATGGATCAATTCGCCATCGTCATCTGTTTCTCCGATTTCCTCTTCCTTCACCAATTCTATTTTGAACGGCGACTTCATGAATTCCAATCCCTCTGGCGTCAACTTTAATGTTCCGTAGGTTTCAATTTCTTTGCGAATGAAATTCTTCACCAACAGCTGGCGCATGATTGCGTTCCAATGTTTGTCTGACTCTTCTTTTCCCGCACCGAACAATTTATGCTTGTCGGCCTTGTATGTTGAAACTTCTGCGTTATTGATTCCACCTAAAACATTTGCAATGAACTTCGCTTTGTGCGTTTCCTTGAATGCCTTTATGCATTCCAATACCAACTTCACATCTTCTGTTCCATCGAATATCTCTTTCGGCTTGCGTGAGTTATCGTCCATACCTGCGCCTTCTCCAGTAACCTCATCCCATTCTTCACCAAAGTAGTGAAGCAAGTACTTTCTGCGGCTCATGGCTGTCTCGGAATAAGCCATTACTTCTTGAAGTAACAACATTCCAATCTCCTGCTCTGCCACAGGTTTTCCATGTAAGAATTTCTCTAATTTCTCGACATCTTTCGGCGAATAAAATGCCAAGCAATGACCTTCTCCTCCGTCTCTTCCCGCACGACCAGTCTCTTGATAATAACTCTCTAAACTCTTCGGAATGTCGTGGTGAATAACAAAACGAACATCTGGCTTGTCTATCCCCATTCCAAAAGCAATGGTAGCAACAATAACATCTACATCTTGCATGAGGAATTTATCTTGAACGTCGTTCCGCTGATGGCTATCCATTCCAGCATGATAAGACAAGGCTTTGATTCCATTGGCAACAAGAAGTTCCGCTATCTCTTCAGTCTTTTTTCGAGAAAGACAATAAACAATTCCGCTTTTTCCTGCATTGCCTTTTATAAATTGAATAATCTGTTTTCCAACATTCACCTTTGGGCGAACTTCGTAATAGAGATTTTCACGGTTGAAGGAAGACTTGAAGACCTTGGCATCAACCATTCCCAAGTTCTTTTGAATATCTAATTGAACCTTCGGAGTAGCAGTAGCCGTAAGGGCCATAACAGGCACATCGGCAATTTGCTGAATAATGCTTTTAATTCTGCGGTATTCCGGACGGAAGTCATGTCCCCATTCGGAAATGCAATGCGCTTCGTCGATGGCAACAAACGAAATCTTGCAGGTACGCAAGAACTCAATGTTTTCTTCTTTGGTAAGTGACTCCGGTGCTACATAAAGTAGTTTGGTCTTTCCGCTTACCATGTCCTTCTTTACCTGGGTGATCTCGCTTTTGTTGAGTGAAGAATTAATCACGTGTGCAATTCCTTCCTCATTGGAAAACCCTCTCATGGCATCCACTTGATTCTTCATTAAAGCAATCAGCGGTGAAACCACAATTGCTGTTCCTTCAGACATTAATGCAGGTAGCTGATAACAGAGTGACTTCCCACCACCTGTAGGCATAATAACAAAGGTGTCATTACCCGCCAACAAATTATCTATCACGCCCTGCTGAAGGCCTTTAAAATTCGAAAATCCAAAAAAGTATTTCAAGGCTTCTTTCGGAGCCATATCAGTTGCTGTAACCATCATTTAAATAATTGAACGTTGTGAAAAGTTAACGTTACTTTAAAATTCGCTAAACGAATGTAAGCACAAATAGGCTCGCACACCAAAGAAATTACAACGAAAAAAAAGACCGCAAAACAGGGGTTTATTCGCATCTTTGCAAAGTGAAATTGACTAGTAATAATTCCATTTTAGAATCGGCAAAGGAGGCCATTCGCCTCGAAGCGAATGCTCTTTCAGACCTTCAAGCATCGCTCAACGAAGTGTTTATCTCTGCGGTGAACAGTGTTTTAAAAACCAATTTGCCTGTTGTCGTAACCGGCATTGGGAAAAGTGGAATTATTGCTCAAAAATGGGTAGCGACCTTTAACAGCACCGGTCAACCTGCTCAATTTTTGCATGCCTCTGAGGCCATTCATGGCGATTTAGGAATGGTTCAAGAAAAGAGCATTGTTTTTTGCCTTTCAAAAAGTGGCGACTCTCCAGAAATTCAATATCTCGTTTCACTGTTGAAGTCTATGAATGTTGTGTTGGTTGGGGTTGGTGCAAATACCGAAAGCTATTTGGCGAAAGAGTCTACTTACTTCCTTCACACTCCCATGACCGGCGAAGCTTGTCCAAACAACCTTGCTCCAACAGTAAGCACAACACTTCAGTTGGCGGTTGGAGATGCTATTGCAGTTTCGTTGATGGTTGAAAGAGGATTCAGCAAACTGGACTTCGCGAAGTTTCATCCAGGCGGAGCGCTAGGAAAAAAGCTCTTCACGACAATTGGCCAAGTTATGCGTGAGGGAGCGACACCACAGGTTTCACCAGATTGCAACTTCCGAGACTTACTGATTGAAATTTCCTCGAAGCGATGCGGGGCAACCGCAGTTGTTCAAAACGAAGAGTTGCTCGGAATTGTAACAGACGGAGATATTCGCAGAGCCGTTGAGCGAAATGAAAATTTCGACTTGCTCGATGCTGCTACACTTATGAATAGAGAAGCCAAAAGAATTACAAATTCATCTTTGGCTGTAGAAGGCTTTCAATTAATGGAGCTGAATAAAATAAGCCAATTATTGGTGGTTGACGAAAATGGAAACTACTGCGGAATCATACATTTGCACGATTTACTAAGCGCGGGCATTAACTAAGGGAGCATGGCTGAAGAAAAAAACATGAGCTTTCTGGAGCATTTGGAAGAACTTAGAAAAAGACTTTTCAGAGCGGTTCTTTTTGCAGTCGCAGGCGTAATAGTCATGCTCATCTTCGACACATACATTATTGAGAATGTTATCATGGCTCCTCGAAGAGCCGACTTCCCAACCTATCGTTTTTTCTGTTGGATGGGACATAGTATGGGGCTAGAAGATCAATTGTGTTTTTCCGAAACGACCTTCTCGCTCCAAAGCACAACCATGGGCGGAAACTTCTCAGCATACATGACCGTTATTTTGGTTGGAGGGGTTATTCTAGCATTTCCAGCGATATTCTATCAATTATGGGCCTTCATTAAACCGGGCCTTCGAAAAAACGAAATGAAATCAGTGAGCGGAATTGGTTTCTATGTTTCACTATTATTCTTTTTAGGAATTCTATTCGGTTACTACGTATTGACGCCACTTTCTATTCAATTTCTAGGAAACTTCGGATTTGCCGATGTGGAAGTGAACGCCACCATTCTGTCCTATTTGAAACTGTGTACTTCGCTTATTCTTGGAACAGGACTCGTCTTCCAAATGCCTGTGGTCATATACTTCCTCGCTAAAATTGGCTTGGTTAGTTCCAGCTTTTTGAAGAAATACCGACGTCATGCCTTCGTGGTTAACCTTATTGTGTCCGCTATTATTACACCTCCAGATGTAACCAGTCAACTGTTGGTTTCTTTACCCCTACTTCTGTTATACGAAATCAGCATTCGCGTGGCACAGCGTGTAGAAAAGAAGAAGGCTGAACAGTAAGATTTCTTCTTTTTTTACTTGGAATGTGAACCGAATAATTCCTTATATTCGTCACCACAAAAGTTAACTTAAATTTAATCAAATGAAGAAAATCTACTTATTAGGTTTATTCACTGCTGTTGCTAGCGTTTCTTTCGCGCAATGGTCAGTGCAACAATCGCCTTCTCGCAGAACTTTCACAAGAAGTGAAATTTCTCCAAAAGCATCTATCCGTCAAGAGGTGGCTCCATCTATCGATTGGAGTAACCGTGTTGTTCTTCTTTCAGAAGACTTCCAAGGAGTAACTGGAACAATGCCAGGTGCACTTCCAACAGGATGGTCTACTTTACAAGTTGTTCAAGCTGACAACTCTTTAGGTAACGCTTTCAAAACACACACTAGCACTACTGCTAATGGTGGTGGATACTGGCCAGTACCACAAGTAGGAACAGGTAACAAATTCGCTGGAGCGAATGATGACAACACTCCTTGTGACTGTGATATGGTTGATGCTTATGTACAATCTCCATCAATGGATTTTTCTACTGCTTCAAACATCGCGATTTCATTCGACATTTTTCACGATATGAACTTCGGTGGTGGCGATGCAACTTTGCAAATCTCTACTGACGGTGGTGCTACTTTCAACATCCGTTCAATCGGTGTTGATGCAGCAGGTGCAAACATTGATGTTTTCCCTGCTGACCAAGATTACTGGCAGTCTATCATCGTTCCATTGTATGACATTACTGCTTCAAACGTAATCATTCGTTTCCAATGGTCTGATGCTGGATCATGGGCTTCAGGATTTGCAGTTGATAATGTTGTAGTTGGTGAATTACCAGCTAGCGATATCCGCGTAGTTAAAACTAAAACAGGTGACTGGAACCAAGCAAACTTCGGTTTAGGTTTTTGGGATTATAACAGAGTACCAG
>JBJOPP010000071.1:0-6392 GCA_046050685.1 Bacteroidota bacterium | reverse complement strand
CGAAGTATTGTCGTTGGCGAAAACCATGGAGGTGAAATTCACCGTAAGCGGTCCACAAATTGGTGGTGCAAAGAGCGGAATTAATTTCAATCCAGCTGATCCACGCAAGAAAGAAGTTCTTCAACGTTGGTATGCAGCGGTGACTCCGTTGTTGAAGCATTACTACGGAACGGGTGGAGATTTAAACGTAGATGAGATTCATGAAGTTATTCCAATGACGGAAGAGTGCGGTGTGTGGCATCCGCAAGAAGGTGTATTCAATGGACACTTTATGCCTACGGAAGCGCAGAAAGTAAAGCGCATTGGAAATTTGAGAAGAGGTGTTGTTAGCATCATTGAAGACGTTAAGTATTCTCCAGATGTAAATATGAAATTCAAAGTAGCCGATATGATTACGGGCTACGGTGTTTCGGAAAGTGTTCGTCACTTCTTCGAAATATGGAAAGACGAAAAGAGTCTTGCAGGTAAGAAGGTGATTGTTCAAGGTTGGGGAAATGTGGGCGCTGCTGCAGCTTTCTACATGAGTCAAGCCGGTGCTTCTGTTGTTGGAATCATTGACAGAAATGGCGGATTGATCAACGAAAACGGATACACGTTCGAAGAGATTCGCACGTTGTTCTTGAATCGTGTGAACAATACGTTGGTAGCTGAAGGAATGCTTTCGTTCGAAGAAATGAATGCACGCGTTTGGGATCTTCAAGCAGATGTATTCCTTCCATGTGCCGCTTCACGCCTGGTAAGCCAAGAGCAAGCAGAGCGCATGCACAAAGCTGGAGTTTCTGTTATTGCATGTGGAGCGAATGTTCCCTTTGCAGATCAGCAAATTTTTTACGGACCTATTTCTGAATGGTGCGATGCACATTTCAGTGTTGTTCCTGACTTCATTTCGAATTGTGGAATGGCGAGAGTTTTCGCTTATTTGATGAGCGATTCAGATGTTGATTTGTCTGACGAAGGAATTTTCTCTGACACTTCAAAAATCATTGGTGAAGCATTGAAGAATGTATACAAGCAAGGAAGAGAAGAGCAGTTCGTGACGAAGCATGCGTTTGAAATTGCATTAAAAAAATTAGTTTAAGATGATCTATTTGCAAGCCGCACCGGAAGGAGCAACCTACGAGAAATCGTTGGATTTAATTGGCCTTATCTTCAAAGGAGGATGGGTAATGATTCCATTGTTGTTGCTCTCTATTCTTACGATTGTTATTGTTGTTGAGCGCTATTTGTTTTTAGGAAAGCAAGGTGTAGGAAAGAAGAATAATTTCGAATCGTTTTTAGCTGCATTGAAAGTTGGAAACAACAAAGAAGCCATGCGTTTGTGTGAAGAAGACAACGCTGCTTGGTCACGAATTTTTCAATACGCTGCGCTCACTGAAATTTCTGCCGACGAGCAAGAGAAGTTAATGGAACAAGCGGCAAATGTGGAAGTGGCTTATTTGGAAAGAAGATTGAATGTGTTATCGATTGTTGCTGGTGTTGCGCCGCTCTTGGGATTCATTGGAACCATTGCGGGGGTTATCACTATTTTCTTCGACATTTCCACAACAGCTGACATTAGCATTGGAGTTATTTCTGAAGGTCTTTATCAGAAAATGGTTTCCTCTGCGGGCGGATTGGTAGTGGGAATTATTGCCTTCGTTTTTTACCAATTGCTACAAAATTCAGTTGACAAATTTGTGGCGCAAATGGAGGAATATTCACTTCAACTTAAAACATTATTCCTTCAAGGAAAATGAATATAAAGAGAAGAAAGAAGAGAGGGGCTGTGGTAAACACACACGCGTTGAACGACATTATGTTCTTCTTGCTTTTGTTTTTCCTAATTCTCTCTACCCTCGCTAATCCGAATGTCATTAAAGTGCTTTTACCAGAAGCTGGTGAGACGCAGCAGCGCGAGCCGAAGAAGTCTTTGCAATTGGCTGTGGATGAATATCACGATTACTATTTAGATGGTGAGAAGATGAGCATTGATCAGTTGGGTCAGCGCTTGGAATACATTGGAAAGACATTTCCGGAAAGCACGTGTTCCATTTCAATGGATCGGAATTTACCAGTTCAAGATTTAGTGGAAGTCATGCAGCTCGGCGCGAAGAGTGATATTCGCATGTATTTGAAAACTTCCAAAGTTGAAGGCGAATGATAACTGCCATACTATTTGTTTTTGTTCTTGCCTACGTTCTTATTGCTGCTGAGCATGCGGTAAAAATTGATAAGGCGGCTACTGCTCTAATAGCAGGTGTTTTGTGTTGGACATTGCTAGTGCTCGCGCCTACTGGTATTACTCATGAGGTGTTAGAAGGCCGCCTTGGTCATCACATTGAAGAAATTTCAGGCATCTTATTGTTCTTAATGGGAGCCATGACCATTGTTGAAATTGTTGACGCTCACAATGGTTTCGCGATTATTACAGATCGTATTTCAACCACGAGTCAAGTAAAATTGTTGTGGATTATTTCTTTAATCTCATTCTTCTTGTCTGCCGCGTTGGATAATCTCACGACTGCAATTGTCATGGTCAGTCTTGCGCGAAAACTCATTAGCAATCAAAAATCACGTTGGTTTTTCGCAGGTGTCATTGTTATTGCAGCGAACGCAGGTGGGGCTTGGAGTCCGATAGGCGATGTGACGACAACGATGCTTTGGATTGGTGGGCAATTAACAACAGGGCCTTTAATATCAGAACTTTTTTTACCAAGCTTAATCAGTCTTTTAGTCCCGGTAATTGTTTTGTCATTTGTGTTGAAGGGAAATTTAGAGCGACCAGAATTACACGAATCTGCAACCACTGATTTGACTCGTTCGAAGCAGATGGTTGTGTTTGTTTTAGGATTGGGTGGATTGCTATTCGTTCCTGTATTCAAGACTTTAACACACTTGCCACCGTTTATGGGAATGATGATTTCTGTTGGAGTATTGTGGTTAGTGACTGATTTGATGAATGGAAGACAAATGGATTCCGATAAGGCGAAGTATTCGGCGTTGAGTGCTTTGCGAAAAATTGATATGCCTTCTGTACTTTTCTTCTTGGGAATTTTACTTTCGGTGAGTGCGCTTCAAGAAGCAGGACATCTTACACAGTTATCATTTTGGTTGAAGGAACAGTTGAACAACACCTATGCGATAAACATTGCGATTGGCGTGCTTTCGGCGATTGTAGACAACGTTCCGTTGGTCGCAGCAAGCATTGGCATGTATGCGGTAGAAGCTGCTGGTACAACCGATGTATGGGCTTCGCATTTTATTCAAGACGGAACGTTTTGGCATTTTTTGGCCTACACTGCAGGCACCGGCGGCAGTATGTTAATCATAGGATCTGCCGCAGGTGTGGCTGCAATGGGGCTCGAGAAGATGTCGTTCACGTGGTACCTGAAGAACATCTCACTCTGGGCCATGTTAGGTTTCTTTAGCGGAGCAGGAGTTTATATTCTCATGCACTTGTAGTTAATTTTCAATCACGAATTTTTCAGTCTGGACACTTCCGTTGTCCAATGAATATTGAAGGAAGTAACATCCGTTAGGCATCTCAAAGTTGAACTGAATTTCCGAACATTCGCGGGCATTTCCTTCATGAATAATCTGTCCAACCGCACTAAAAATTTTCCAACGTACTGAATTATTTTTCTTGTTGAATTGAAGCTTGAATTCGCCGGCATTGATGGAAGGAATTATTTTTCCTGAAATGGAATTCAGACTTTTGTTGTCTGAAAAACACGAGAAGAAAAGCACTTCTTGTGGACCAAGAATTTCAATTCCAAACGGGAAATTTGAATTGCTCAAGTTCGTGAAAGAAGAATCATTTATGATGGAAATTGTGGTTGATGTATTGTTCAACTCACCCGCCGTTAGCGCTTTCCAGTAAAGAAGTTCTTCCAACTCTTCTCCTTCAAGATTGCAAGTGTTAAGCTGATTCAGAATAGAGAAGCAAAGAGGGGTGTTTCCCAATGAACGGAAGAGTTGTGCCTTCGAAAGTTCAATCCAGAACTGGGAGTGAAACGAAGAGTCAGACACCACGCTGTCCGTGCAAGCGTTCAAGGCATTCACATATCGCTGAACGGAGGTTTCGAACGATTCAGAATTGTTCGCTGGAATTATTTCTCCGCGAAGAACAAGCTCTTCCATCATCTTTTTCATCATGCCAATTCCCCAATCAGACAAGGAGCGAATTTCGCTGTTGCTTCGATCCAAGGGTGAGGTAAGAATTTCATGAAAGAGTTTTATCGAACGCTTCCCTTCGAACATCGAGTCTGTCGCATAAGCCAATGTAGCTGCAAGTGAAAGCGCAGAGTCAAGCGACAACTGTCCGTATTCCGTGGTTGAAATCACAGGCAAATCTGAAAGTGTTTTTTGTTGAATGCTCGCTTGCGCAAGGGACTTCGTAGGACTTAAAATACCAATAACAGAAGGACATGTTGTGGAAACAGAAACAGATGGACTTAGTGTAATTACACTCTGCGTTCCGTTGGCGCATGTGCTCGATGAATAGAGCGCAATACCCGAACTTCCAGACGCAATGGGAAGCCATTGATTGTTTGCGCTAGCCAATGCCACTGGAGCGCATCCGATCGAAGATACAGTTGCGATGTTGCCGCACAAATTGCAATCGCTCGCTCCGCCGAAGGCATTGAATCCCTTGTTCAACAGCGGTGTTGAGCTGTGGTAGAAATGAATGTGCTCGTCGTTCAATTCAAAAACATTGTATCCACCTGCACTGCTCGAAGACATATTCAACACACATCCTTTTCCAATTTCCAAGGCGGTTCCATTTTCAGAAAATTCAGAGCAACGAATGGTGAATACACCACCTTTTTTTTGTGCAGCTTTTGTGTTGTTGGTGAAGGTGCAATTCGTCAATCCAATTTCAACCAAACTGTAATCGGAAACGGCAACATCGTTGTTTTCGAAAGAGGTGTTCTTGATTCGACTTAGTGATTTCAGATATTCGGAGAAAAGATTTGATGAATTGAAATCGCAGTCTTCGAACGAATAGTTTCCGTAGCGAATATTCACGGATCCATTGTTGCTGAAGACCGTATTCGACGCGGATATTTTTCCGTAATTGTTGTCGATTTTACATTGTGCAATTGAAGCATTCAAAAAAGATAGCGTGTTGTAATCGACACGACAAAGAGCGTTTTCAGAACCAATCATGTTCGTGTTTTCAAACAACAATCTTTGGTAAGAAAGAAGTGTTGCGCTTTCATTCAATTCAATTTTTCCATTTTTGAATTTGATGTAATTCGCCGTTCCCGATTCGTTAAACATAGCGCCTTCATGAATGCGTAAGAACGTATTGTTCTGGCTCACTCCTTCCACTAACAGTCGACTTCCATTTTCAAAAATCAGATCGGTTTCATTCCACATGGAAAACACATCTAAAGCTCCTTCATTTGCTTGAAGCGTTAACGCAGCTTGAGCAAGAAGTTGAAGCTGTCCGCCTTTGAATTCAAGCGATGCGTTGGTGTTGTTTAAAATGAATTCGCCCGACGCGTAAACGATTTTGCTTCCAGGCAACAGTGTAACTTTTCCTTCTATTTGAAGGGTACCTCCAAGTAAATTCAATGTGGAATTTTGTTCTAGAATTAAACGTCCATTGGGCTGAATGAAAAGCAATCCGTTGGTGTGAAGGTTTATGGATGTTGATTCCTGAACTTGCAAAGAAGCTTGAACTGTCCCAGATGCATCTCCAATTTGAAGCATTCCGTTTTCTAAAATGTCGACACTGCCAGTGCCACAATCGATTCCTGTTTCAATGGATACTTCGTCACCAGGAAATACAATGCTATTTGGAGCAGACTGACTTTCGCCCAGTGCGCCAATGCTTACCACAGAATTGTTTTCAATAATGGTTGAAGGAAGAACTTGCAATCCCGTTTTTCCGAAATTGAATGTTGAATTGTTTTCCATATTCAATCTGAAAACCGAATGTCCGTTCGGTAACTCATCTGCGAATACTTCTTCTGCAATGAAGGCAAGGTTTCCGTAGTTAATTCCAGAATGCGGCTGATTGTTTCCTTCCGGGGCATACCAGTTATCGAACGGAATTTCGATTTCGTTAACCGCAGTGAATGGAGCGTTAGCATTGCAATGCAGCGCGCTAGATGTCGGAACGAAATTGTGATACAATTCAAACTGATCGTTGTTAATGGTGCCGCACGCGCTGTTGAATGAAGCGGTTTCGTTAATGGCATCTACGAAGTCTTTGATGGATGAAGAGTATCCTCCGCATGAATAATCGAAGGGAAGCGCATTCACTGAAATCGTTGGACGAGAACTGTATTGTGAAATAGAAAGACTTAGAAAATCTGTATCGACTTCGGTCAGTTTTAGGTCTGCAATAACGCGATGTGTGCTTGTGTTTTCAACGTAGTCATTCGATCCGGGTATAGGAAAAA
>JBJOPP010000070.1:0-4051 GCA_046050685.1 Bacteroidota bacterium | reverse complement strand
ATGAACGCCTTGTACCGTCCAGGTCCTATGGAGTACATTCCGCAGTTCATTCGACGTAAACACGGACTTGAAAAAATTGAATATGATCTTCCTGAAATGGAAGACAACTTGAAAGAGACCTACGGTATTACCGTATACCAAGAGCAAGTAATGTTGCTGTCTCAAAGACTTGCCAACTTCACGAAAGGTCAGGCAGACGTCTTGCGTAAAGCAATGGGTAAAAAACTCATTGAAGAGCTGAACAAGATGAAAAGTTTGTTCATGGAAGGCGCCATTGCGAATGGACATCCGGCTGATAAACTTGAAAAGATTTGGGCCGACTGGGAAAAATTTGCGAGTTACGCCTTCAACAAATCGCACTCGACGTGTTACGCATGGATTGCTTATCAAACAGCGTATTTGAAAGCCCACTACCCTGCTGAGTTCATGGCTGCTACCTTGAGCAATTCCATGAGCGATATCAAAGGCGTTACCTTCTTCATGGAAGAATGTAAGCGCATGCGTATTCCTGTTCTTTCTCCTGATGTGAATGAATCGCTTTCGCTGTTTTCAGTAAACAAAGAAGGCGCTATTCGCTTTGGATTGGCCGCTGTAAAAGCGGTTGGAGAAAATGCGGTTGAGAGCATGATTCGTGAACGCGAAACGAAACCGTTCGAAACAGTCTTCGATTTCCTTGAACGCGTAGACGACAAAGCAACAAATAAACGCGTGCTGGAAAGCTTAGCCATGTGCGGCGCATTTGACCGATTCGGAATTACACGCTCTGCCTATTTCGGAACAGATAACAAAGGGGAAGGATTCATAGACACGCTTGTGAAATACGCACGTGCAGCGCGCGACGGAAAGAACTCATCACAAGCATCACTATTCGGAGAAGATTCGGGTGTTGAAATTCAGCCACCCGCAATTCCGAAGGTTGAACCGTGGGATGCGCTAACTGAATTATCGAAGGAAAAAGAACTCGTGGGTATGTTTATTTCAGGACATCCGCTCGACGATTTCGCATTGGAGATTGAAGCATTCTGTCATTCAAATGCAATGGAAGCCTTAGAAAATCCTGAGCCAAACAATGGACGCGAAATTGCCTTTGCTGGAATTGTGAAAAACGTGCAACACCGCATGTCGCAACAAGGAAATCCATACGGTAGCTTCACACTTGAAAATGGAGAAGGTTCACACGACTTCCGATTGTTCCGCAAAGACTACATGAACTTCAAAGCCTACATGCAAGACAACTTCTTCTTGTATGTACGCGGACGTTTTCAAAAGCGCAGATATGGACAAAACACCGAAGAAAAAACGGAGTTCCAAATTGTAGAAATAACATTGCTCGCTGAAGTAAAAGAAAAGCTCGGACGCTATCTAACCATTGGTATTGATTCGGAATTTCTAACGGAACAAACGATAGAAAAACTTGATCAACTCTTGATTAAAAATTCTGGATTCGCGCAACTTCGTATTGAATTGAAAAACGGCGAAGATCGCGTTATACTTCCGAGCGGCGAACGAAACAAGATTGCAGTCACCAAAGAAATTCAAAACGAACTGGAAGCCTTGCCCGGCGTTTATTCCATTGCTCTTTCTTCGCGTTAACGAATAATAATTTTCTGAACGCCTGAATATTTTTCCGATTGGAAAACCACGCAATAAATTCCAGGTGCAGCATTCAATTCAAAAGATTGAACATTGCTTTGAGTAAAAACTAATTTTCCATCTAAACCAAAGACCTCCACGGTCAAAGCATTGACTGGAATAGAAGATTGAAAAATATTATTTCCTGTTGAATAAAACGAAAGTCTTTCTATGTGGTCAAGTTCTTCAACACCCACATAAAAACAATCGTTGTTTACACTTGTGGGATCTAATGCCGAAAGCACAACAGATTCATTTCGATAAATTGTTGCTTGTTGTTGCTTGTTCAATTGAAACCCATTCGAACTTCCAACCAAATAAACAGTATCATTCACCACGAGTAAATCTTTGCACACTTCAAATTTGTTTGTTCCAACCGTTCCACCTCCTGCATATTGACCCAATACATTTGCTCTGTGCAACACCCACTCTTGCTCTCCAAATCCGAAGTCAGTAGTTTCTCCGGCAAGTGTATACCCTTCAGAATTTGAGTGCACCGCATTGTACCACATGTTAAAGTTGAAGTTGTTGTACGTCTCTGTATTGACCGTGCCGTCGAGATTGAAAGCACACGTATATGGATTTCTCAAACTTCCGTTTAAAAACTCTCCTGCAACAAACACCCCGTAATTCCAAACCTGCAGATCATGAGCAATAACCCCTTGTCCCGCGACTTCATAGGTTTGTGAAACAAACCCTACATAATCAAATTTCTTCACATCGTAATGCGATGAAGATTGATCGTCGTGGTTATTCAAAATATAAAAATCGTTGTTGTAATATTCCAAAGCAGCATTGCTGTTCACCCCTGAAGGCTCAATATTTATTGGAGAGGAAAGATCTCCTGTATCATTGAGAGAATAAACAACCACGCGCTCTTCACCCGAAGGAAAGAAAGAATTGGTAGCTACCCATGCATTACCAAAGTCGTCAATGACCAGGTTCCGCGCTTCGTCCCATACTCCTTCACCAAATTCTTTTGACCAAAGTAAATTTCCACTCGCATCTAATTTTCCAACTAAATTCTTGTAACCCGTAACCGAATTACTTAAAATCATTCCGCAGAAATAAATACTACCATCGGAGTACACTGCTACGTCATTTCCACGCTCAATTCCAATTCCACCTATGTTTAAAGTCCATTCGCAATCGAGCGATGCATTCAACTTCGACAGGTAAACATCGGTTTGCGATCCCACTTCACCACCTGTTGTACCTACTGCCACGAAACCTCCATTCGGATGAGCAACAATAGACGCATATTCGTCAGAACCCGCACTTCCGTAATTGTGCACAACTGGCTGTGCCGCGCTCATTTGAGCCAACACAAGCGAAACGAACAAACAAATGAATTCGAATTTCTTCATGAATTATTTTTTAATCACTGCACGAATTTCCATGACTTGCTCGAGCAGCTCTTCCAATTTATTTAATTGAAGCATATTCGCTCCATCGCTTAAAGCAACTGCTGGATTCGGATGTGTTTCAATGAACAAACCATCGCAACCAACAGCAACAGCGGCTTTTGCAATTGTGCCAATTAGCTCTGGTTTTCCACCCGTAACACCACTGCTTTGATTAGGTTGTTGCAATGAATGCGTACAGTCCATAATAGCAGGAGCATATTCCTGCATAACTGGAATTCCACGATAGTCAACTACTAAATCTTGATAGCCAAACATGGTTCCGCGCTCGGTTAACCAAACATTATTGTTACCCGCTTCTTTCACTTTATTCACGGCATGTTTCATTGACTCTGCAGAAAGAAATTGACCCTTCTTTATGTTTACCACCTTCCCAGTTGCAGCCGCTGCTTGAAGCAAATCTGTTTGTCTGCACAAGAAAGCTGGTATTTGCAAAACGTCTACATAGGCCGCAGCCATTGCGGCTTCATCAGCAGCATGAATATCTGTTACTGTCGGAATACCAAATGTCTTTCCTACTTTCTGAATAAGCTCAAGCCCAATCTGATCTCCTAGTCCAGTGAAAGAATCTACTCGAGAGCGATTTGCTTTTCTGTATGAAGCCTTGAACACATATGGCATTCCCAATTTATCTGCAATTTCTTTAACACGACCAGCAACTTCCATTACCAAATCTTCACCTTCAACCACGCAGGGTCCAGCTAACAAAACCAACGATTTGGTTTGAGCCATTTTCATTACATCTGCACTATTCATTGTCTTTCTTTTTTGTTTTGAATAAATAACTCACTTGAAGTGAAGCGCTCATTTCTCTCGCTTCCTTGAAAAAATATCCCGGTAAATTCGACGTCTGAATACCGAAATAAAACTGATTCGCAATTAACCATTGTACACCCATTCCCCATTTCCAATTGCCATACGCACCGTTTGAAATATTCATTGAAGCGATGCAATTGTTTTTTGGCATATACATGATTCCCAAAGTAGCCAAGGGT
>JBJOPP010000069.1:0-4458 GCA_046050685.1 Bacteroidota bacterium | reverse complement strand
GAAACGACATGGGTGTTGTACGCTACCAAGGCGACAATGGAATCATTTATGTTTCAGGTTGCACGAGTGCTAACGCTTGTAACTTTGACCCAGCTGCAAATATCGATAACGGATCATGTTACTTCATTGGAGATCCTTGCGATGATGGTTTAGCAACAACCGAAAACGACGCGTACAATTCGAATTGTATTTGCGAAGGAGTAAGCAGTGTGGAAGAAAGCAATGCATTCGGATTAGCTATTTTTCCGAATCCTTCACAAAATGAAATTACGTTAACCAGCAATGTTGTTGGTAATGGAACAATCAGCATTGTTGACATGACTGGTCGCGTTGTACTTCAAAATAAAATGGTATTCACTTTATCACAACGCTTAAACATTCAAGGTTTAACGAATGGAATTTATTCGTTGGTTGTTACTGTAGACCAAAAGCAATCGGTAGTATCATTCGTGAAACTATAAAACATGCTAGAGAACATTCCTGATTACATTCCCTATACCCTTCTTGCACTTTTCTCGATTGGAATAGGAATCTATCTGTTCAAAGATACCGTTCGCTTTGCATTTAAAAGTGAGAAGACTTCAGGGCGCATTGTCAATTGGATGAGCGCTTCGGAGAAAGGGAAGAAGTATTTCTATCCGGTTATTGAATACACACCGAAAGGTGGCGAAACCATTCGAGTTCGTACAGAAGATCGCTGCGAAAATGAACCCATGTATTCCGTGGGTTCAGCAGTGACTGTGAAATATGATTCGAGCAACTTCAAAACTATTCGTGTCGAATACCCGAAAAAAACTTCCTAACGAATACGTGTTGTTAGAATCGATAATCAAGAAACATTCTGAAAGAAGAAAAGACTAATTTGCAGTCTTATGTGGGATTTCATTCATAGTATAACCAGCCCAGAACAAATACTGCACATTGGCGGACTTGCCTTGGTGTTGATTATACTTTTTGCTGAAAATGGAATCATCATTGGCTTCTTCCTTCCGGGAGATTCACTTTTGTTCTTCACCGGGCTTATCACTTCTACGCAACCCGAACTTTTAGACACTTCCATTTACAGCCTGCTTGCGTATATGTCCATTGCTTCGCTGGCCGGTTGTTTATTCGGATATTATTTCGGTTGGAAAGTGGGGCCTGCTGTTTTCAATCGGAAGGATTCATTTTTCTTCAAGAGAAAATACGTCGATGCTACCCGCACCTTCTACGAAAGGCACGGAGGAAAAACACTTATCCTAGGGAAATTCCTTCCATACATACGAACCTTCGCGCCCATCTTGGCCGGTGTTATTCGCGTTCCTTTCAAGTCGTTTGTAGGATATAACATTGTTGGCGCTGTTGCATGGGTTGTGTCTCTAACGCTCATGGGCTATTTCCTTGGCGAAAAGTTTCCCGGCATAAAAGATTATCTGGAATACATTATCCTCGGGTTCATTGTGGTTACCAACGGTTTCGTTATTCGAGCCTATCTGAAAGAACGCAGAAAATCTAAAGCAAAAGAAAGCGAGGTCATCGATTGACGTGCTTATCTTTGCACCATGGAAAATTTCGATGTAGTTGTTGTTGGCGCGGGTCCAGGCGGATACGTTGCTGCTATTCGTTGCGCACAATTAGGTATGAAAACCGCATTGGTTGAGCGTTATTCAACACTTGGAGGAACTTGTTTGAACGTGGGATGTATTCCTTCGAAAGCGCTTCTTGACTCTAGCGAGCACTACCATCAAGCGGTTCACACCTTCGAAGCACATGGAATTGACTTGGGTTCAAAACCAAAGGTGAACCTTGGACAAATGGTGAAGCGCAAGCAAGACGTGGTAGACCAAACAACAAAGGGTATCGATTATTTAATGAAGAAAAACAAAGTGACTGTTCTTCACGGACACGGTACGTTCACTTCTTCAACCACCCTTTCCATTGCGAAAGCAGACGGAACAAATGAAGAAATTGCAGGGAAGAATTTCATTGTAGCTACTGGATCTAAGCCAGCGAGCCTTCCCTTCATTCAAATAGATAAAAAACGCGTTATTACCAGCACCGAAGCATTGAAGTTGGAAGAAGTTCCTAAGCACTTGATTGTGATTGGTGGAGGAGTAATTGGACTGGAATTGGGAAGCGTATACGCGCGTCTCGGTTCGAAAGTAAGTGTGGTTGAATTCATGGACGGAATTATTCCAACTATGGACAAGACCATGGGGAAAGAACTTCAAAAATCTTTATCGGCTATCGGATTCGAATTCTTCCTTTCACACAAAGTGAAAGAAGTTACAGCGAAAGGAAAAGCAGTTACGGTGAAAGCAGATAACGCGAAAGGCGAAGAGCTAACTCTTGAAGGAGACTACGTTCTTGTTTCGGTTGGAAGAAAGCCATACACAGACAATTTAGGATTAGACAAAGCGGGCGTTCAAGTAGACGAACGCGGAAGAATCGTGACTAACAATCACCTTCAATCGAGCGTTCCGAACATCTACGCTATAGGCGATGTGGTGAAAGGCGCTATGCTTGCGCACAAAGCAGAAGAAGAAGGAACATTCGTTGCAGAAGTTATTGCTGGACAAAAACCACACATCAACTACAACCTCATCCCAGGTGTTGTTTACACATGGCCTGAAGTGGCGAGCGTTGGATACACCGAAGAGCAATTGAAAGAGATGGGCAAGAAGTACAAGGTAGGAAGCTTCCCATTCAAAGCCAGCGGAAGAGCGCGTGCGAGTATGGACACCGATGGATTGGTGAAAGTGTTGGCCGACAAAGACACCGATGAAATCTTAGGCGTTCACATGATTGGTCCGCGTTGCGCAGACATGATTGCTGAAGCTGTTGTAGCCATGGAATTCCGCGCAAGCGCTGAAGACATTGCTCGCATTTCTCACGCTCACCCAACATTCACTGAGAGCTTCAAGGAAGCAGCGTTGGATGCTACGGCGAAGAGGGCGATACATATTTAGTACTAAGTACGAGGGCGTATTGCTACGCGAGGGCAACTTGCGTTGCGAGGGTCCTACGGACGAGGGTCTTCGACGATTTATTTCTTGTTAGATTTTTTATTGCCCCCACCGAAGTAGGTTCCGATAGACCACGAGCGTTCCATGAAGGTTATGGATTGTTGAGCGCGTGCGTTTTTATCGCCGTCTTCTAACATGATATCACCTAAATAAGAACGCCCGAATTGCGCGCCCACTTGTGCGAAGAAATGTTTACCTGCTTCGAAGCGAAGACCTGAAGAAGCGCTCCATCCCCATCCTGCAACGTGCAGCCAATTCAAATGGCGTTCACCGTAAAAGGTGAAGTCTGTCCACGGCAAAAAGATTCCTAGGTTACCCGAGCACCACATGTACAAACCGCATTGATTGGTTTTGTTTCGCCATACTGGAGCGCGGTATTCAGCAGCGGCACGAATGAAATTGAATCCATTGCTGTGGTGGAAATCCATAAAACTTGTGGTATACAGAATTTGTTGATTATTGAAATTGCCTGTGAACTCTTGTCCAGCAAATTTCGTAGTATCTATGTATCCGTTTAAGATGCACGTCTGCGTAGGCGTTAAGCGATACTTCATGTGATCCCATCCCAAAGAAACCGAAAACTGATCGGTGAAGTAATGACCTACTCGCGCATTGAACTGCGGTACGCTTATGCTTTTCAAATTGAAATAAACATTTGGATCATACTTCGAAGGCATATCGGTAGCGCTGACTTCCTTCAATTCGAAATCGTATCCATCTCCCTTGAAATGAATATAGCTTCTTAAGTACGACGCTCTGTTGTAACCCCAGTAGATATAATTCTGTCCCTTGCGATCAGAAACCCCACCCCATGAAGATTGTGGCTCGTTTGAAGTCTGAGCGAAAGTTGTTATGCCCATAAAGACAAACATGAAAACAAGAAGATTTTTCATAGACTGAAATAATTTGCAGCAAATGTAATTGCTGAAACATGAACCACACCGCATTAGGAAAAAAAGGCGAAGCGCAGGCGCTCGAGTTTTTAAAGAAAAAAGGATATCGCGAAGTCGCAATGAACTGGCGAATAGATCCTTACGAAATAGATCTCATTATGATTGATAATGATCAGTTAGTCTTTGTTGAAGTAAAAACACGCAGCACCGACGCCTTCGGAAACCCGCTCGATGCGGTGAATCCGCGTAAGCGTAAGAAGCTTATTCGTGCAGCGCACTTGTTCATTGTGCTACACAACTATTCGCTAGAACCCCGATTCGACGTGATTTCTATTGTAGAACAAGAAAACGCCTCTACAAAAATCTTTCATTTCGAAGAGGCGTTTTATCCTTTAGTAAAATAAGTTAACTCCTCCGGATCAATCGAAACAAGCTTCGATCAATCTCTTCGAGATCAATCCGACGAAGTCGGATCAAAGTTTCACAACTTGTTTTCTCAAAGTGGATTGTCCTGTTTGTAATTCCAAAATGTAATTGCCGCTTGATAATGCAGCAAGATC
>JBJOPP010000068.1:0-2657 GCA_046050685.1 Bacteroidota bacterium | reverse complement strand
TCAAATATTTTTTTTATGTTTGCATCGTATTTCGAACCTTAAATGGTACCAACCGAGTGAAGACACCACGGTGGTAAAACAATACGGGCCTCAAGCCAAAAACAAACGTATCAACCCTTTTTTAGATCGAAGTACAAAGAAGTTTAATGTTTAACTAAAACCTTTTTTGTATGCAAAAGCAACTTGTCGTTCGCTTGAAGTCGGGACACGAAATCACGTTCGTCCCGAACGAGGTTACCCTCAACAACACATTCATTGATGTGCCTTCGCTGCTCAATGAAAACACATTTCCGCTGCTTATACACTTTACGCATGAAGCGTTGGTGTCTACGCTGAATCTCTCTAAAATGCCCGACTGCGCTCTGCTGCATTTGAAAGACGATTACAGTCCGAAAAGTGCTACCCTCTGTTTAAACCGAGATGTCGGCGACTTCACTGTGCAGTCTCAATGCAAGCTCGTCTTGTTCATTCCGTTTCCCCTGCCCTTCGCTATTCCGGACATCACTTCAATTCATTCAACTAATAATATCTAAGTCATGAGTACTTCAAAAAATAATGAAACTGGATTTTCTCTTTCTTCAGAATCCATTGCAGAAGGACACGGGAAATTCCCCTATATAATTGTGCGAATGCACTATGCCATTTACATGCAAATGCCCATTCATTTCATTCCAAAAAAAATGGAAGGGCTGAGAGGCATTATGGTTAACTCACAATTCGAAGATCAGGCCGCAAACTTTCCTTACCTACTTGACATCGCTTCAGAATACAAGCAAAGTCTCGATGCCAAGAACAATCGTAATCATAGATTGTGTGTGGTTTTATCGCCTGAACAAGCCTACTATTACGAAGAAAACGAAATCCGATTTTCGCCTTCTATTCCATTTGGAGGAACGTTGGTGAATAGTCGTCAAGAGATTATTGCAATGGGCAATTCTCATTTTATTTCATGATTAAATCAATTGAAACAATGAGCAACACAGAAAACATCTCGTGGTTAAAAGACAAATTGAATACTGAATTCTTACAATTGAAACACGAGTTCAATCCCATTGAATGGGTGGAAACGTATTTCCTTTTTGAAGGCCCAGAAGGATTGGGTATCTATTCGAAATGCATCGAACTGGAAGGGGCGCCTCACCAAGACGACAAGTTAAACTTGCGGAAATTACTCACAGAAGAAGATTTGTCGAATGCGAATTTGCTACAGAAATTCTGCGCCTATTGGGCTGCGAATTGCGGAGGCTTCAATGGAAGCATCTCGTTTGTCAGTAGCACCGTTATATCTAAAGAGGCTTTCGATTTTTTCATTGAAGAAAAGAAGCGTAAAGAAGAGCAGATTCGATTGGAAGCGCAGCGCAAGAACGCGCCCATTGTACAAGAACTCGTTCGTCTCGGATATTCACCTTCACCCTCGAGTTTCAACTCAGACACTTGGACGGCGTCTTGCCTTTTCCATAAAAGCAGACACATGATGTGGGTCGACACCAAAAAGAATGAATGTCGTTGTGCTTATGGTTCGGGGATTATTGGTTATGAGGAGTTGAAAAACAAAAGCTAAACGTTGAACTACGTTGTTCCAACTACGTAATTGGAAAATCGAAGATTTTATTCCTATTTCATAATTGGAAAACCTTTGGTTTTATTCCTACTGCGTAATTGGAACTTCGTTCTTCAAACTATAAACACGCTGCTCTGCCCCGAAAAACATTGATTCCGCAAGTCGGAAACCGACATCTGGTAGGCGCTTTTTGTTCTTGAGGTATTCAACTTGAACAAAATTGAAGTTAGAATTTTTGGTGTAAATAGAATTGTCGACGATATACAATTTGTCTTGATCGGGATTGCGGTCAGAGAACGAATTCCCTTTAACAACCTGATACATTCCGTAAGGATAGTAATACACTTCATAGAACTCTTCAAAGACCAAGTTCCACGTATCGTCTTTGTCCATGGTGTATTCAGCTACATTCCCAGCCATATCATATAAGCCCAACTCATTTGGAAACAACTGCCCGACCTCGTGCGTGACTCCACCTGAATTCGAAGCGTTCCATGCCACACTGTCTAAACAATATCCTCCGGGAAAAGTATAATGTTTACTCAAATTTGCTCCCTTCGCAGCGTATTCCCATTCTGACTTACTGGGCAGACGGTAATTGTGTCCCGTTAACTTATTCAGCTCTTTCAGAAAATCAAGTGCTTCGTAATAGGTAATGTTTTCAACCGGACATTCCGAGCATATGTGTTTGCTCGGATTGTAATTCAAAACCGATTCAAACAATGACTGTGTGACTTCATATTTCGAAATAGCAAAGTCGAATAATTCGATTGGCGTATCTGTCGGATCATACTTGATTGCATGTCCCCAATTCTCGCCAAGATTGAATGTCGCTTCCTTAACAGGAATCATTTCAATTTCCAATTTACTCTCTTGTCCGAAAACATTTCCCATGATCGAACAAGCAAGCGCGAATGCGCATGTCCACTTGATTTCCATAAGTTTAAGATTTAATCAACGAACGGAAAATGTGATTGGAAAATTGTACATTCGCCTTCAATCGAACAGCCATGCAAAAAAACATCCCGGCAGCAGTCTTTTCTTTCTTGGAAGAGATTAAAGAAAACAACAACCGCGAATGGTTTCAATCTAACAA
>JBJOPP010000067.1:0-12721 GCA_046050685.1 Bacteroidota bacterium | reverse complement strand
TGGCTATGGGCCAAGTGTTGAAGAACCGTATTCAAGAATTAGAGAAAGATCATATTTATCAGAAGTACAAGGAGCGCATTGGAGAAATTATCTCTGGTGAAGTTTACCAAGTATGGAAGCGTGAGATTCTGGTGCTCGATGACGAGAACAATGAGTTGATTATGCCGAAGGATCAACAAATTCCTTCAGACTTTTACAAAAAAGGAGATACTATTCGTGCGGTTGTTTACCGTGTGGATTTGCGGAACAATAGCCCTCAAATTATTTTGTCTCGTACTGCTCCAGAGTTTTTGGAGAAATTGTTCGAGCAAGAAGTTCCAGAGGTATTTGATGGTTTGATTACCATTAAGAAAATTGTTCGTGAACCAGGTGAGCGTGCGAAAGTTGCTGTTGAAAGCTACGACGATCGTATTGATCCTGTAGGTGCTTGCGTAGGTATGAAAGGTTCACGTATTCACGGAATTGTTCGTGAATTGCGTAACGAGAATATCGATGTGATTCACTACACAACAAATGAGAATTTGTTGATTGCTCGTGCACTTGCTCCGGCAAAGATTTCAAGTATCAGTATTGATAAGGACAACGCGAAGGCAGATGTGTTCTTGAAACCAGATCAAGTGTCTTTGGCAATTGGTAAGGGTGGACATAACATTCGTCTTGCAGGACGTTTGTGCGGATATGAATTAGATGTATATCGTGAAACTGATGTTGATATCGACGATGTGGATTTGGAAGAATTCTCAGACGAAATCGACAGCTGGATTATCGATGAATTGAAGGCGATTGGTTGTGATACCGCTCGTTCAGTTCTCGAGATTCCGAAGGAAGATTTGGTTAAGCGTACAGATTTAGAAGAGGAAACCATTGATGAAGTGTTGAGTATTTTGAAATCGGAATTCGAATAATTCGTTTCTCTTTCAAGAAGTGCTCAAGCACGATGTTAGTGTGTTAAATTGATTTTTATAAGGAACGGGAAAAGAAATATGTCAGAAACAAAAGGACCACAACGCTTAGGTAAGGCCGCCACTAACTTGAATGTTAGTAAGGATACCATTATTGAATTCCTTAAGAAAAAGGGAGTTACAGTAGATAATAATCCTATGGCGAAAATTGAGGCGGAAGTATACGATATACTTTGCGCGGAATTTTCTACTGACCAAAAAGCGAAAGAGGTTGTTCAAGCGGCTGCTACAAAATTGCGTGAATCACGTGAGTCGTTGAGCATCTCGGACAATAAGAAAAGGAAAGATGGGGAAGGCGAAGAATTGTCAGATATTGATTTGGCTAAATTCAAACGCCCAGAAGCACCAGAAGAATTACCGAAGCCTAAGGCTAAGCCTGTTGAAGCTCCAGTAGCACCAAAGGTTGAGGCACCTGCGAAAAAAGTTAAGGAAGAGAAAGTTGAAGAGGTTGTTGAAACACCAGCTGCAATTGTTGAAGCACCTGTTGAAGCACAGCCGGAAGAGCGCAATCCGAATGAAGTTAAAGTCGTTGGTAAGATTGACTTATCTGCATTGGAGAAACCTAAGCGCGGAAAGAAAGCACCTGAACCAAAGAAGGAAGAGCCGAAGAAAGCAAAAGTAGAAGCTCCAAAAGCTCCTGCTCCAGTTGTGAAGCCGGAACCAACACCAGAACCGGTGGTGGTTAAGCCTGAAGTGGTTGAAAAGGAGTTGATTCGTGTGAATGTAGAGAAATTGGCAGGGCCGAAGTTGATGGGTAAGATTGTTCTTCCAACAACACCAGAGAAAAAATCTGCTGCAGCTACTGCGGCTGAAAACAAAGAGAAACGCAAGCGCAAACGTATTTCAAAAGTCGACATAGGTCGTCAGCAGGAAATAGACAAGCGAAATGCAAACAAGCCAACGCGCACACCTTATGTGGCCCAGCCGAAAGCTGCGCCTACAGAAACTGATATTCAAAATCAGATCAAGGAAACACTTGCGCGTTTAGGTGTGGGTGGAAAATCAAAGTCTTCAAAGAATAGAAGAGACAAGCGTTCTCAAGTAGCGCGCCGTAGCGAACAAGAAGCTGCGCGTATGCTTGAAGAGAATGCTGTGTTGAAATTAACCGAGTTCGTAACGGTAAGCGAGTTGGCTACTTTAATGTCACGCAATGCTACCGAGATTATTGCAGCTTGTATGCAGTTAGGGATTTTTGCATCTATTAACCAACGTTTAGATGCCGAAACCATTGCAATCGTTGCGGAAGATTTTGGATATCAAGTTGAATTCGTAGGTGCTGAAGTTACAGATGCAATAACAGAGGAAGCGGACAACGAAGAAGATATGCAATCACGTCCACCGGTGATTACGGTAATGGGACACGTTGACCATGGTAAAACATCGCTTCTCGATTACATCCGTAAAGCAGACGTTTTGTCGGGTGAAGCGGGTGGAATTACGCAGCACATTGGTGCGTATACTGTAACTCTTCCAAACGGAAAGAAAATAACATTCTTAGATACTCCAGGTCACGAAGCATTTACCGCTATGCGTGCACGTGGAGCTCAAGTAACTGACTTAGCAATCATTGTAATTGCTGCAGACGACAGCGTTATGCCTCAAACAAAAGAGGCTATCAGTCACGCTCAAGCTGCGGGTGTTCCAATGATTTTCGCATTCAATAAAATGGATAAGCCAGAAGCCAATGCTGAGCGCTTGAGAGAGCAACTTTCTCAAATGAATATATTGGTGGAAGAGTGGGGTGGAAAATTCCAGACGCAAGAAATTGCGGCGAAGAAAGGATTGAACATCGACAAGCTTCTTGAAAAAGTATTGCTTGAAGCGGAGATGCTTGAATTGAAGGCGAATCCAAAGAAACGCGCTATTGGTACAATCATCGAATCATCACTCGATAAAGGACGCGGTTTCGTTGCAACCTTATTGGTTGAAGCAGGAACGCTTCGCGTAGGAGATCCAATTCTTGCGGGTCAATACAGCGGTAGAGTTCGTGCCATGTTTAACGAACGCGGTGGAAAGGTTGAAGAGGCCGGACCAGCAACACCAGTTTCAATCTTAGGATTTGAAGGTGCTCCGAACGCAGGTGATCGTTTCAACGTATTAGCTGACGAGCGCGAAGCGCGTGAAATCGCAACGAAGCGTCAACAACTACAACGCGAACAAAGCGTTCGTACGAAGAAGCATTTGACCATCGAAGAAATTGGTCGTCGTATTGCTCTTGGAGATTTCAAAGAATTGAACTTGATTGTAAAAGGAGACGTGGACGGTTCGGTAGAAGCGTTGGTAGATTCTTTGCAAAAGTTAAGCACAGAGAAGATTCAAGTAAGTATCATTCACAAAGGCGTTGGTCAGATCTCGGAATCAGACGTGTTGTTGGCATCGGCTTCCGATGCAATCATTGTCGGCTTCCAAGTTCGTCCAAGTCAAAGTGCGCGTAAAATCGCAGAGAACGAAGAGATTCAAATCAAACTTTACTCGATTATCTACAAGGCTATTGAAGAAATTAAAGAGGCCATGGAAGGTATGTTGTCTGCACGCATCGAAGAGCAGATTACGGGTACTGCAGAGATTCGCGAAGTATTCAAGATTACCAAAGTTGGAACCATTGCTGGTTGCTTCATGTTAGAAGGAAAGGTAAGTCGCAACAGCCGTGTTCGTGTAATACGCGATGGTATTGTTGTCTACACTGGACACCTTGGATCTTTGAAGCGATTCAAAGACGATGTGAAGGAAGTAGTGAAAGGTTACGAGTGCGGTTTGAACATCGACAAATTCAACGACATCAAAGAAGGAGACTTAGTTGAAGCCTTCGAAGAAGTAGAAGTAAAGCAAACATTATAAAAAAGGAAGAGAGCCGAAAAGGCTCTCTTTTTTATTCTGAATTATAAAGCATATTACAATGGCAAAAATTAGCAACAAGGCGCCGAAAAACGCAGACGTAGTGGTTACTCTTTTCAATAAAAAAGAAGTAAAGAAATTAAAGCTTGAAAAAGCACAATTGGTTTTTCTAGAAAGTGAAATCAATGTAAACAGAAATACAGTCCTTATGCCTTCGCTTACAGAGAAGCATTTTTATGTTGCTGTTGAAGGAACATGGAATGTAGATGCGAAAGAGGCTATGCGCAAGACCGGTGTTGAAATTCAAGCGGCAGTGAATAAAACGAACCTTGAATCGTTACACATCATTAATCAAAGTTCATTTGAAAAGGCTGCTTGGTATTTAGCAGAAGGTGCCTCTTTAAGTAACTATCAATTCTTGAAGTATTTCAAAGAGAAAGAAAATAAGAAGAACACCTTGTCTAAAATTTTCGTAACCGACGCTTCCATTAATGAAAGTGAATGGTTGGAGTTGCAAGGAATTGTTGAAGGGACAGAACTAGCACGCACTCTGATTAATGAGCCTGTTTCTTATCTAACGGCTACGCAGTTTTCAAATGAAATGACGAAGGCCGGAAAAGTAGCTGGTTTCAAAACGCAGGTGCTAGATAAAAAGCAAATTGAAGCCCTTAAAATGGGAGGATTGTTAGGCGTGAACAAAGGAAGTATTGATCCGCCAACCTTCACGATTATGGAATACAAACCAAAGAACGCGAAAAACAAAAAACCAATTGTTTTAGTTGGAAAGGGTGTGGTGTTCGATACAGGTGGATTAAGCTTGAAGCCAACTCCAGGTTCAATGGATGAAATGAAATGTGATATGGCTGGTGGTGCTGCTGTAGTAGGTGCAATCTATGCAATTGCTGCAAACAAACTTCCTGTTCACGTAGTGGCTTTGGTTCCTGCAACGGACAACCGTCCGGGTGGAAACGCCGTTTGTCCGCAAGACGTTTTAACAATCAGCGATGGAACTACTGTTGAGGTGTTGAATACCGATGCAGAAGGAAGATTAATCCTTGCAGATGCTTTGGTATACGCAAAAAAATACAAGCCAGAATTGGTAATAGATTTAGCTACCCTGACAGGCGCTGCAGTGCGTTCAATTGGAACCTATGCAAGTGCTGTTATGGCAACGGCTGATCAGAAGGTAGTGAACAACCTTATGGATAGCGGATTTGAAGTGTGGGAGAGATTGATTCAATTCCCAATGTGGAAAGAGTATGGAGAAGAAATGAAGAGTGATGTGGCTGATTTGAAAAACTTAGGAGGTGCATTTGCTGGTCAAATTTCTGCAGCTAAATTCCTAGAGCATTTCACAGATTACCCATGGATTCACATTGATATCGCGGGTCCAGCATACCAAAATAAGGTAGATGCTTACCGCACCAAAGGTGGAGTAGGTGTTGGAGTTCGTTTATTGTACGATTTCATCAAAAAGAATTACGCTAACTAAACCGAACAATCATTCGGTTTGAATACCATTTAAGAATGGAAAAAGTTAAAGTTGGAATTAGTTGTGGCGACATGAACGGTGTTGGCTTGGAGACTGTGATTAAAGTCTTCTGCGACGCGCGTATGCTCGAACACATTGTGCCTGTAATTTATTCTCATGCAGAAATAATTAAGCAAACCAAGCGCATTGGCGGAATGGAAGAATTCACTTATCAGAACGCTGCTACAGCTTCTGAAGCAGTTCCGAAAAAAGTGAACTTGGTGAATTGTTGGAAGGATTTCAAAGGTGATATTGAGTGGGGAAAGCCAACAGCTATTGGTGGCGAAATGGCGCGCAGAAGTTTGGAAATGGCAGCAAGTGATTTGGCTTCGAATAAAATTGATGTGCTTGTTACAGCTCCTTTCAATAAAGACAACGTGCAAAGCGCAGATTTCAAATTTCCAGGACACACAGAATATTTAGCGAAAATGGCGGGTACAGAAAAGGTGCTTATGTTTTTGGTTAGTCCAGCATTGAAGATTGGTATTGTAACCGGACATGTTCCTTTGAAGGAAGTGAGTGCGAATATTACCAAGGAGAAAATAACGGAGAAGCTGGTTCTTATGCGCGAAAGCCTTGAGCGTGATTTCGGGGTAGCTACTCCAAGAATTGCAGTTCTTGGTTTGAACCCACACGCTGGAGATAATGGATTAATTGGAACAGAGGAGAAGGATGTTATTTTACCGGTAGTTCGCGAACAAGTGGAAAAAGGATTTCAAGTCTTTGGACCTTTTGGAGCTGACGGGTTTTTCGGTTCAGGAGCTTATCAGCATTTCGATGCTGTTTTGGCTATGTATCACGATCAAGGATTAGCGCCTTTCAAAGCATTGGCTTTTGATAGCGGTGTAAACTTTACAGCGGGACTCCCAATTGTAAGAACTTCACCGGACCATGGTGTGGCTTATGATTTAGCTGGAAAAGGAACGGCCGATGAAGCTTCTTTACGCGCAGCAATTTTTACAGCGACAGATATCTTTTTGAAAAGAAAAGAGTACAAGTCATATGCGAGCAATCCGCTCCAAAAGCAAGACATAAAAGAGAACAGAGAAGATCGTCGCGAATGAGAGTGAAGGTCTTGGTAATTGGTCATACGCATGAACCTTATGTAAAGGAAGGAATTGCGCGTTACACCAAAAGGCTTCCTCATTATTGCACGTTCGAATATGTTGAATTGAAAGATATTTCAACAAAAGGATTGACTCCGGAACTTCAAAAGAATAAAGAAGGCGAGCTAATCTTGAAGCAGTTGAAAACTGAAGATCACCTTTGTTTGCTCGATGAAAAAGGAAAGGCCTTTACTTCCGTTAGTTTTTCAAAACATATTGAAAAGAAGCAACTGGCAGGCACGAAATCATGGGTGCTGGTTATTGGTGGTGCGCACGGATTTTCCGAAGAAGTCTATGCGCGAGCAAACGAACAAATTCGTTTGTCGGACATGACATTCCCTCATGACTTGGTTCGAATAGTATTGGTCGAGCAGTTATACAGAGCGTTCACCATTATTCGTGGTGAAGGATACCATCACATTTAATTAAGATAACTTCGAAAGCGCAGCTTCCAAAGATGCTATGGATTGGGTGACATCTTCGTGAGAAGCTGTTCCAACACTTAATCTGTACCAGGTAGAATCGTCTGATGATCCAAATGCACGGAAAGGAACAATAGCCACTTTCGCGTCATTCAAAATATACGAAGTGATATCTCCGGTGTTAGCGAGTACATTTCCTTCAGCCGTTTTCTTTCCAACTAAATTAATTTGAACAGTAAGGTAGATGGCAGCAGCCGGAGGAATAGCACGCACGGCAAATCCCTTTTCACGCAAGCCTTCGAATCCATTGTAAAATCCGTTTAATCGCGTTTGAAGTTCTTCCTTAATCCAAGTCAAATAGTTGTCGAGAAGCGAAATATTTTGCAAGTATCTTCCTGCTGCAATCTGCTCTGGACGCGGTGCCCAAGCACCTACGTGTCCAAGAATGCTTTTCATTTTATCGATAATGAATTCAGGTCCGAATCCCCATCCAACACGAACTCCAGTAGCCGCAAGTGACTTTGAGATTCCGTCTACGAATACGGTATACTTTCTCATTTCCGGGCGAAGAGTAACAGGGTCGAAGTGTTGCGTGTCACCGAAAGTAAGCAACGAATAAATTTGATCGTACATCACGTACAATGGCTTTTCATTCGGTCCGCGTTTCGCATTTTCTTCCAACACCATGTCGCAAATGCTTTCCAATTGCTCTTTTGAAAATACTGTTCCTGTTGGGTTTAGCGGAGAGCATAATGCAAGTAATGAAGCGCCTTGAATGTGTTCCTTCAACAAGTCTGCATTCGGCATGAAGTTGTCTTCGGGAAGGGTTTCAACGAACACTTGGTGTGCATGAGAAAGATGGGTGTAGTGGTTGTTGTTCCAAGAAGGTACTGGGAAAACAACTTTATCCCCTGGGTCAACGATAGCCTGGAAGATGGCGTAAATGATAGGGCGCGCACCTCCGGCTATTAAAATTTCTTCAGCTGAATATTCTAGTCCTTGTTTTTCTTTTAGCAATTGAACAACAGCATTGCGCAATTCAACCACGCCGTTCGCAACGGGGTAGTTGGTTAAATCTTCGTTGTAACAATCAATGATGAACTGTTTCAGTTCAGCGGGAATCGGGAAAATTTGTGGATTGAAATCACCAATGGTGAAGTTGTATATTTTTTCTCCTTGAAGAATACGATCACGAATCTCTCCGCCAAGTTTAATAATTTCAGAACCAATTAGATTCTCTGCCATTTGCGAAACACGCAAGTTTAGCTTTTCTTGCTGAAGGGTAGCACTCATTTCAATAAATTGTCTCTCGGTAATTAGTGGCGCAAAAATAGTCTTTTTTAAGGCTAATTCAGCTATTCTCGGTTTCGTGAAGTATTTCTAATATGGTTCGAAAGGCTACAGCGCGATTGCCATATTTGTCGACATGGTCTTTTTGCAGTCTCGGAGCATGTTCTGCGAAGTAGCTGTCGAGTTCACTGCGATTAAGGGCAGTATATTGAACCGCATAGGTAACTCCGTTTTCCTCTTCCCCATGAACCCTTAGAATTCGATTGTGAAGAAATTTCCCAGTACTCAATACATCGGGAATATGAATGTCTTTCATCCAGGTGATCCATTCTTCATGAATTTCAGGGTCTACACTAACGGTAACGTTATATACAATCTTGTTCATAGCTTTTTCTTGGGAACAAAGATGTGGAGTTTTTCAAAAAGAAGATTAGATTTGAAGAAAATTAATAATTATGCAAACGGGCTTCAAACACTTACACATTTTACTTCCTTATTTATTGTTACTTCTTCCATTGTTGGCCATTGTGGTTTCATTGGTGAAAGAGAAGAACGAAACCGTTTCAGGCAAGCCAAGTAAGTTGGTTTTGTTTTCATTGATTTTTTCTCATATTCAATTGGTGGTGGGATTGGTTTTGTTGGTGATGAACATCATGAGCAACAGCAACATTATGAAGACACCAGAGTTGCGTAAGAAGTTAGTTGAACATCCAGCAATGATGATTTTGGCGGTTGTCTTAATTACTATTGGATATTCAAAAGCAAAGCGCGCAACCAATGGTCGTGATCGTGCGAAGAAAATTGCAATATTCTACGGATTGGGATTGTTGGTGAGCATTGTGGCTATGAGCTACATGGGGTATTGGTCTAAAATGGCATTCATGCACTAAGAATGAACAAGAGAATTATTCATTCGGGTCTAATCGTTTTTTTTGGAATGTTGTTCCTTTGGAACCTGAGCTCTTGCGGCGATGAACCAAAGACTACGGGGCCTGTAGATGCTCAAGCATTATTCATCAAGCGTTGTGCAACGTGTCACGGCAGCGAAGGAAATCTTCAGTTGAGTGGTGCTAAAAATATCACAGTGAGTCAGCTTTCGGCTGAAGAAATTAAAAATCAGATTACACATGGAAAAGCGGGCATGCCTCCATTTGAAAGCATGTTAACGGTTCAAGAAATAGATGCCTTAACAACTTACTGCATGAAGTTGTCGGGAAGATAAAATGGCGAAACTACAAGAGACAAAGAAACCCCAAGAGACCTGTGTGCTTGTTGGGATTGTGAATAAGAAACAAAACATAGATGTTCTTACGGAATATCTCGATGAGTTGGCTTTTTTGGCTACCACAGCCGATGCGTTTTGTGTAAAGCGTTATTGGCAAAATCTCGACCATCCGGACAATAGAACCTTTGTTGGTTCTGGAAAAATACAAGAGATTAAAGATTTTGTTTTCGAGAATGAAGTAGATATGGTCATCTTCGATGATGAGCTGTCTCCTTCGCAGCTGCGGAATCTAGAGAACTTGTTCAACGACGATGATCACAAGGTGAAGATTCTCGATCGCAACAATTTAATTCTCGACATTTTCGCTGCACGTGCACAAACCGCGCATGCGAAAGTGCAAGTTGAATTGGCGCAGTACGAATATTTACTCCCGCGTTTAACGCGTTTGTGGACGCACTTAGAAAGACAGAAAGGTGGAATTGGAATGCGCGGTCCTGGTGAGCTTCAAATTGAAACTGACCGAAGAATTATTCGCGATCGAATTGCGAAGTTGAAAGAAGATTTAAAAATCATTGATCGTCAGAAAACCACCCAGCGGGGAAATCGCGGTGCTATGGTTCGCGTGGCATTGGTAGGATATACCAACGTTGGAAAGTCTACCATAATGAATATGATGAGCAAGAGTGAAGTGTTGGCCGAGAATAAATTATTCGCAACGCTAGACACAACAGTGCGAAAAGTAGTTGTAAGAAATTTGCCTTTGCTTTTAAGTGATACAGTTGGATTCATTCGCAAGCTTCCTCACCAATTGATAGAGTCGTTCAAGAGCACCTTGGATGAAGTTCGCGAATCGGATTTGCTAGTGCACATCGTTGATATTTCACATCCGCAATTTGAAGACCATTACAAAGTCGTTATGGAAACCCTGCAAGAGATTGGGGCTGGTGATAAGCCTATGATTCTTGCGTTCAATAAGGTCGATGCTTATTCGTTTGTTGAGAAAGATGAAGATGACTTGACTCCAAAGACAGCTGCGAATTATTCCTTGGAAGAATTGGAAGAATCATGGATGTCGCGAATGGGTTCAGAAGATGTTGTGTTTATGAGTGCTGCCAAGAAAATTCATGTGGAAGAATTTCGTGAACTGCTATACAATCGCGCACGTGAAATTCACGTGGTTCGTTTCCCTTACAACGATTTTCTTTTCGAAGATTTTACTGAATAATCCCGTAGACGCTAAGTCCGAGGTATATCAAATAGAGTAGGACACTCTTCTTCATTCCTCTGTTCCAATACGTGTAGATGGAAACCAGGTTTACTAAGATGAAGTAGTACCAATTCATTTCAATATATAAAATTTGAAGAACGGTTCCGGCTAGGGCAAGTGCAAGCACGAAGCTGTCTAATTGTGGTAAAGCGGAGTTTCTTTTTTTCAACACAACGGCAAGAATTTGCCAAAGAGCAATAGATCCTAATGCAAAGAAGAGGTGCAGATTCCAATTCCAATTGGGATCTCTAAAGGCGTTGCTGGGAGCAATCCAACCATACACAGCGAAGCCAACATAGAACAATTGAAGCCAGCTTTCTCCTTGCAGGTTGGCTTTTCGACATAAATAAAAATAGATAGCGCTGCCGACAATTGCAAAAGGCCAACACCACCATGATTCTAGGAGGTAGAGAATGGTGTAGGTGAGACTTGAAAGGATGGCTATAATTTCCACGTTGCGAAGTTAGATTGGAAAAGGTCCTGTTTTATCAAATGAAGTTCAATTATTGAGGAAGGTTGAAAGTGTAAATTATTATATTTGAATACCTAACCAATTTTCAAAAATGAAAAAAGCATTATTCTTTTTAGCTGTTTTGTTTCCATTCTTCGCTGCAGCGCAACGCAATTGCGGCACAATGGAGCATTACGAAAGGGCAATTCAAGAGAACCCTTCTTATGAATTGAACCAACAAGAAATTGAAAATTTTACCAATGAGTTTTTAGCGCATTACAACGGTGAAGATCGCGCGATTGTAACCATTCCAGTGGTTGTGCACGTGGTATACAATACAACAACCGAGAATATTTCTGACGCGCAAATTTTGACACAAATCGATGTTTTGAACAAAGATTTCGCCAAGATGAACGCAGACGCAGCGAACACACCTTCGATCTTCACGGCTTCAAACACGGATATTCAGTTCTGTTTGGCAACGGTTGATCCAACAGGTGCAGCTACAACAGGTATAACGCGTACTTCAACAGCAACAACTGCATTCAGCACCAACGATGCAATGAAGAACAATGCAACAGGCGGAAAGACGGCTTGGGATGCATCGAAGTATTTGAATCTATGGGTGTGTGATATTAGCGGTGGAATTTTGGGTTATGCTCAGTTCCCAGGTGGTTCTGCAGCTACAGACGGTGTGGTAATTGACTATCAGTACTTCGGTACAATCGGTACTTCAACGGCACCTTATAACCTAGGTCGCACAGCGACTCATGAAGTGGGCCACTGGTTAAACCTTCGCCATATATGGGGAGACGCAACGTGTGGAACCGACCAAGTGGCAGATACTCCAACGCATAATACCGCGAATTACGGTTGTCCAACTTATCCGCACCTAAGCACTTGCACAGGAACTCCGGTTGAGATGACTATGAACTATATGGACTACACAGATGATGCTTGTATGTACATGTTCTCTGCAGGTCAGACTGCCCGCATGCAAGCCCTATTTGCAACGGGTGGTGCTCGCACAGGATTACTTTCCTCTAACGGTTGCGGAACTCCAGTGCCTGTATTATGTGGGGTTCCAGCGAGTTTAGCTTCAAGTGCAATTACAACTACTGGTGCTGTTGTTTCTTGGGGTGCTGTTTCAGGTGCAACATCTTACACGTTGCAATACAAACATTCAACAGCAACAACTTGGACGACAGTTTCAGGTTTGACATCTACTTCATATAGTTTAACTGGTTTGTCTTCCCTTGCAACATACAACTATCAGGTGAATGCAACTTGTCCGGCAGGAACCGGAAACTATTCAGCGGCTTCTAGCTTCACAACCTTGTCGGCTTTTCCAACTTGCACTGATTCATACGAGACCAATAATTCGACAAATCAGGCCAAGAGTATTACAGTGAACACAAATGTCCTTGCGAAGATCTCAAGTGCTACCGATCAGGATTGGTTCAAGTTTGCGAACACGACTACAAATAAGAATATTAAAATTGAACTAACTACTTTGCCAGCTGATTATAATGTAGCGCTCTACAATCCGAGTGGAACACTTGTAGCGAGCTCTTTAAACTCAGGAACTTCAAACGAAGCAATTATTTATAATACCACCACCGTTGGTACATA
>JBJOPP010000066.1:0-15304 GCA_046050685.1 Bacteroidota bacterium | reverse complement strand
AACGAATTTTTAACCGTTGCGACTACCCGTCCGGAAACCATTCTCGGCGATACCGCTGTGTGCGTGAATCCGAAAGACGAGCGTTATGCTCATCTTCATGGAAAGCGAGTAATTGTTCCTTTGGTGAACCGCGCTGTTCCTGTGATTGCCGATGAATATGTTGAAATTGAATTCGGAACTGGTTGCTTGAAAGTAACCCCAGCTCACGATCAGAACGACTTTATGTTGGGTGAAAAATACCAATTGGAAGTGATTAACATGATGAATGCAGACGGAACCATTTCCGAAGCAGGAGGCATGTATGTGGGTCAAGAGCGTTTTGCAGTTCGTGATCAAATTGCAAAAGATTTAGATGCTGCCGGATTGCTAGCCAAGACCGAAGAACACTTGAATAAAGTTGGATATTCAGAACGTACCGATGTGGTTATTGAGCCGCGTTTGTCGTTGCAGTGGTTCGTTGACATGAAAGACCTCAGCAAGCCTGCTTTGGAAAACGTAATGAACGACACCATCCGTTTCTTCCCTCCGAAATTCAAGAATTCTTATCGCAACTGGATGGAGAACATCAAAGACTGGTGTATCTCTCGTCAATTGTGGTGGGGACATCGCATTCCTGCGTTCTACGCGCCTGATGGAAGTTTTGAAGTTGCTAAAAACATTGAAGATGCCGTTGCACAGTTTCAAGCCAAAGGTGCTTCTTGGAGTGCTGGAGATTTAAAGCAAGACGACGATGTATTAGACACTTGGTTCAGCTCTTGGTTGTGGCCAATTAGTGTGTTCGACGGATTCTATTCGAAAGAAGAATTAGACTACTACTACCCGACTGCCGATTTAGTGACTGCTCCAGAGATTATGTTCTTCTGGGTAGCAAGAATGATCGTTGCAGGATATGAATACGTTGGAAACTTCCCTTTCAAAAACGTATACTACACCGGTATCGTTCGCGATAAGCAAGGAAGAAAAATGAGTAAGTCATTAGGGAATTCCCCTGATCCGATTGAGCTGATGCAACAGTTCGGAGCAGACGGTGTTCGTGTTGGAATGTTGCTTTCTTCTCCTGCTGGAAACGACCTTCCATTCGACGAGTCTTTGTGTGAACAAGGAAGAAACTTCGCAAATAAAATTTGGAACGCCTTCCGTTTGGTCAAGAGCTGGGAAGAGAAGATTGACAGTTCATTAGAACAACCTGAATCTTCAGCAATCGCTGTGAAGTGGATGAACAATCGCTTCGAGCAAGTGCTCGCCGACATGGAAGACGGTTACGATAAGTTCCGTATTAGCGAAGTATTGATGCAGACGTACAAATTAATTTGGGACGACTTCTGTGCTTGGTACTTAGAAATGGCGAAGCCATCTTACGGAAAAGGAATCGATTCAAAAACATACAACGACACACTTGATATTTTCAAAAACTTATTGAAAGTGTTGCATCCGTTCATGCCTTTCCTAACCGAAGAAATGTGGCAGCACATGGAATCTTGGAAGAGCGAGTCGGAAATGATTTGTATAGCGAATTGGCCAGCAGCGAAGAGCTTCGACGCGAACATTCAGAAAGACTTTGAAGAGTTTGAGCAATTGGTAACGGAAGTTCGTAATGTTCGCAAAAAGCAAAACCTTCCAAACAAAGAAGCTTTGGTTGTTTCATTCATGAAAACAGCAAACAGAAATTCTTCGTTCGATGCAGCTTTCAAACATTTGTGTAACATCTCTGATTTGAATGAAGTGTCTGAAAAGATGAATCCTTCGTTCAACTTCATGGTGAACGGGGTTGAGTATTTCATTCCATATACTGCATCTGTAGATGTTGAAGCAGAACAAGCGAAGATGAAAGAAGAGTTGGCTTACCTCGAAGGATTCTTAAAGTCTGTAGAGGCGAAGCTTTCGAACGAACGCTTCGTTCAGAACGCTCCTGCAGCTGTTTTAGAAGGTGAAAGAAAGAAGCAATCAGACGCGATGAACAAGATCGCGGCAATTAAAGAACAGCTCGGATAAGAACAATTATTTTTTTTGTGTTGAAAAGAAATCGCGAACGATTTTCTTTTCGGCGAAAGCTTTGTTCCAACTGTCGTGCTTGACATCTGGATAAGAAATGAGGTGAACATTCGTGTTCACCTTTTTTGTTGCGTTCACCATGCGAACTGAGTTCTCGTAAGGCACAACATTATCGGCCTTTCCATGAAAGGCCCATACGGCGGTTTGCGTATTGTTCTTCGCTTGTGCAATATCTCCACCTCCGCAAACCGGCATTGCCGAAGCAAAGCGATAGGGCTGACGCGCAATGTATTCCCAAGTACCGTATCCGCCCATGCTTAATCCTACAATGTACATGCGCGTGGTATCAATCATTGTGGAATTTGCTACCAGCGAATCAATGCCATGCATAAGAACCTCCATGGGCCATGTCGGTCTTTTTTTCATAGTATGAACAACAGCCTTCCAATCCACATCGGTCCAACGCTGATCGCTCGGACATTGCGGTGCCCACAAGACATAATGCTCCAAACCTGCGTTTTTCAATGTTTGCATAAGAATGGGCAACCCCACTTTCGTCTGTGCAAGATTATCGCTTCCACGCTCTCCGGCACCATGCAAAAACAAGATAAAAGGCAATCGCGCTTCATAATCGCCATTCACCACATACTCTTGAAAAGGTAATTTCTTCCCATTTGAAACAAGATAATGTGCTTGCTGTGCTTGAGTTTCAGCAAGAATAAGCAGACATAAAACAAGAAAAAAGCCTCTCATAGAAATGAAATTTTTGTTCAGATATGAAGTTCAAAGATAGCATCCTCACAGACCAATTGGCTTTCACAATTCGTTGGAAAAAGAAAACAACAGTTATGAAAACGACCCGCAACTTTTTCAAAACACTCGATGAAGTGGTTTTTGAAACACGAAACAAAATGTATGGCGCGTATGTCCTTCGCAAAAATTACGGACGCAGAACGCTCCTATCAACAGCGCTCGGGATATGCTTGGTTTCCGGATTTCTTTTCGCGCTAACCGTCACCAACAAAGCCATTGAGAAAAAAGCACCTGAAGTGCAAATGACAAAATTGGCCACGGTTCGGTTAGACGAAATAAAAATTCAACCGAAAAAAGAACCGAAGAAACAATCTCTGGTGCAGAAAGCGCAAGGGGGTGGCGCTGAAAACCGCACCGTAAACATCGTGGACAACACCACTAAGAAAACGAATGTATTCAGTCGTTTTGGTGGAATTGGTCTCGGTGGCGACGACGACGATTTTTTCGGATTTCCTGAAGATCCTAATTTCGAGGTGGACACAACTACCGTGAAAAAGAAAAAAAATAACAATTTCAAAACATTCGCCCAATTCATGCCTGAATATCCAGGTGGCGTTTCTGAATTGTATGAATATCTTCAAGAAAATATTTACTATCCAGAGCGCATGAAAAACCTCGGAATCGAAGGCACAGTATATGTTTCATTCGTCATTGAAGAAGACGGAAGTATCTCGAGAGTAGCCATTGAGCGCGGTATTGAGAACGGTGAAGAACTGAACAAAATAGCCATTAAAGCCATTCAAAAAATGCCGAATTGGATCCCCGGTCGTAGTGGAAATACCTCCGTTGCTGTAAAACAAACTATTCCTATTCAATTTTCACTTGTAAACGATTAAATTTGCACCCTATGCTAAAAAAGCCGCTGCTCATTAGTCAGATTATTATGGTAGGAGTATTCATTGGAATGGCCATCTATTGTGTGGCCTCCAGTGCGTTAGATAACGCCTTGCCGGGCCAACGTAAATATTGGTTCGCATTGGTACTTCTGTTATATGCTGCAATGCGCGCAAGAAGAATTTTCAATGCGTGGAAAGAACTTAAATCTGAAAAAACCACATTATGAAAAAACTACTTTTTTTAGCGCTATTCGGCGCATTGATTGCCAGTTGCGGCAATTACAACACCACAGCCGAGGGTATTTCATCGGGCGAATTGAAAATTGGTGTCGATGAGAGCTATAGCCTCATGATGCAATCGCAAATTCCTGTTTACCAGCAGATATACGACAAGGCGAAAATTAATCCCACCTATTCAACCGAAGAGGATATTATTCGCTTGTTACTAGCAGACAGCATTCAAGCGGCTATCATTAACCGTCCACTTTCACAAACTGAATTGGATTTCTTTGCTTCGAAGCAACGTATTCCTGAATCTGTGAAAATTGCTACAGACGCTATTGCACTTATTATTCATCAGGAAAATCAAGATTCAGTATTAACCTTGGATCAAGCGAAACAAGTGCTTGGTGGACAAATCACAAATTGGAGCCAGATTAATCCTTCGAACAAAAACGGAGACATTCGAATCATCTTCGACCACAACGGATCGTGTAACGCGCGTTACGTGCAAGAGAACTTTTTGAACGGTGGCGGAATGCCTGCGAACTTCTTCGCTATGGATAGCACTGCTGCGGTTATCAATTATGTGCACGACAATCCAGGTGCAATTGGAATTATTTCGGTGAGTTGGATTACCGATCCAGAAGACAAAGTAACAAAGGCGTTCAGAGATAAAATTGATGTTGTAGGCATTTTGAACAACACCTTAACAGATCACCCGGAACGCGTGCGTTATCCTTTCCAAGCCTATGTGTTCGACAAGAGCTATCCGTTCACGCGCGATGTCTATGCAATCCGCACTGGACTGAAAGGAACGGTAGGAACAGGATTCATTTCTTTCCTTAATGGAGAGAAGGGTCAATTGATCATTCACAAAATGGGCATGGTTGCTGCTACGTCGCCAACACGAGTAATTCGAATTAAAGATTAAACCTGAAATAAGTAAACATGAATATGAAGAACCTATTCACAATCCTTGTAGCCAACGTGCTACTTCTTTCGTGCACCGCACAAAAAACACCGCTCGGATTAAATCCCGTATTTGATCCTATTCGCACATCTACTTTGAACGAGCGATACGAGAAAGCGCTTCGCGATTTAGAAGTTTTGCCTTTAAGCGCAGAGAAATTCGCAGTTGACGGTTTCAATTACCTAGAGTGGGCAATAGATGGAAAATTCATTGACCCTATAAAAACAGCTGAAGCCAAAGAAGCTTTCTTAGCTGGTGTGAAGGCAGATTCTCTTTTCCCGCTGAACTATGTTGGCCTTGGTCAAATTGAAATGCGTGAAGGAAACGGTGGAAAGGCTGACACTTATTTCGCTAAGGCTCGTGGCATTGTAGACAACAAAAAGAACAAAGCCACTAAGGATTTGAAATACACTACTTACATTGCTATCGCAGCAGCGAACATCGCTGAAGACGCAAAAAATCTTGGTGCAGCAAAGCAAGCACTTGATGCATTGGCTGAAGTGGTTATTGAAAACACAGCTATTCGTCTGCAACTGGGACTTACACTTGGTGACTACCAAAGCTTCAAAGAGGTGAACAACCAATCTCCAGCTATCTCTGAGTACAACAAGTGCTTGGAAATCGATTCTAAATATGTTCCTGCTTTATACCGTAAAGCAAAATTGTATCGCGGAGCGAAAAACAACGATGAAGCATTGAAATTCTTCAACGAAGCCATTGCAACAGACCCTACTTTCGCACCTTCATACCGCGAAAAAGCGGAACTTTTAAAAGACCGCGGACAATTCGAAGAGGCAATTGCTGCTTATGCTAAATACCTAGAATTAAACAACTCTTGTCGCGTTCAACAACGTTACGCTTCTTTCTTCTACTTGACAAAGAATTACGACCGTGCAATCACCGAGGTTACTGCGGCCATGCCATGTAACACAAGCAACTACACATTGAACCGTGTTTTGGGATATTCATATTTAGAATTGAAAAACTACACTGAAGCTAAAAACTTCATGGATTTATACTTCGCAAAACAAGAGGTTAAAAACCAAGACGTTTCCGATTATGTGAATTACAGCAAAATCTGTCTTGGACTTGGACAAGATAGCTTAGGCATAGTTTATTTGGAAAAAGCTATTGAAATGTTCCCTGATTACACTGACGGTTACAACGAAATTGCTACCATCTATACTAACAAGGCAATTGCTGCAAAAGGAAAAGAAAACGAAGCACTTCGTATTAAGTTATACAGCAAGGCAGCAAATTGGTACGAAAAGAAAATGGTGAAATTAGGCGCTGACGCTAAAGACCAATTCATTCAAGGACAGATGTATTATTTCTCTCAACAATACGTGTTGGCAGATACTACATTCCGCAGAAGCTCTGTGCGTTATCCAGAAGCGTGGTTCTGGGTTGGAAAATGTCAAAACAAAATTGACTTGGCAACCGTAACTGAAACAAGTCCTGCAAAAGGATTGGCGAAGCCATTCTATGAGAAAGGAATTATTTTGGTTGGACAAGATCCAGCTATCATTGAAAAAAACAAAAAGAACCTAGCTGAAGCGTACCAATACCTTGGTTTGTACTACGGAAATATGGGCGACATCAACTGTTCTAAATCTGCTTGGAACAAAGTATTGCAATTGGATCCAACCAATAAAATTGCAAACCAATTGTTGGTTACTCCAGAAACATTAGACGCTGAATTACTTGCAGCTCCCGGAGATTGTGCATTGGTTGTTTATCCGGAAGTTCCGAAAGAAACTATAGAAGGAACCGAAGGAAATTAATTCCGACTTCGTGAAGAGTTAAGTGTTCACTTTCCTCTTTTAATAACTCCCAATACTTCCTGAAAAGGAAAGCATTGGGAGTTTATTTTTGAAGTACAAATTGTACTATGGAAAACGCTATGCGCTTGAAAGAACTCTCAGAAGAACTTCACACCAACATTAACGAACTGCTTTCAGGAAAAATGTCTCCTGAACAAACCCAGCACTTGGTTGAATTATGCAGTGAACTCTACGAAAAACTCATCGTTCTTCGATTCAAAGCATTCTCAGAAACAAGCACGCCGGCTGAAAAAATGCAGGCCGTATTAGAAACTGTTCAACCCATTAAAATCGATACAACGCCAGTTGCCCCTCCCGCAGAACTTATCAATCAAGTTAATTTGATTGATGCCATCAAGGAGGTGGAACAAGTTGCCTCGCAAGAAGAGGAAGAAGAGGGTGACGACGAAGACATCGTATTTCAGTTGATACCGAATGATGAGCCGGCTGTTGAAACACCCGTAATTTCTATTGCTCCAGAGGCTCCGAAACAAGAAGAACCGAAAGGTGAGGTGAAGCCTATGGTTTCATTGAATGATACGTTTAAAGAAAATGCTTCCCAACAAGCGAGCATTGCTAAAAAATTAGAAGGGTCGCCAATTAGTGATTTGAAAAAGAATATTTCTTTGAACCAACGCTTTCAATTTTGCAAAGACTTGTTCAAGGGAAACAACCAAGAATACGAAGTGACCTTGGAAAAATTGAACAACACGAATCGCGATGAAGCCTTGCGTGTTCTTCAAGCCTTGAAAGATAAGTACAGCTGGAATCCAGATTCTATGGCGGCGAAAGACTTTACCGATTTGGTGAACAGACGCTACATGGCATGAAGCTATTCGTAGTCCCTACCCCCGTTGGTAACCTCGAAGACCTAACGCTGCGAGCCATTCGCATTTTGAAGGAATGTGATTTCATTTTGTGCGAAGACACCCGTGTGAGCGTTCGGTTACTACATCACCTTGAATTTTCAAAACAGCTGGTGGCCTTCCACCAACATAACGAGCATCAAAAACTCGATCACATCATTGAGCGCATTCAACAATCGCAATCGGTAGCTCTTATCTCCGATGCAGGAACTCCTGGTATTTCAGATCCAGGATTTTTATTGGTTCGCGCATGCATTCAAAACAACATACCTGTTGAATGCCTTCCAGGACCGACGGCTTTCGTTCCAGCACTCGTGAACAGCGGACTTCCAACCGATAAATTTATTTTCGAAGGGTTCCTTCCACAAAAAAAAGGAAGAGAAACACAACTGAAGCGAATAGCTGAAAATCCTTTCACTTCAGTCCTATACGAGTCTCCACACCGCATAGTGAAATGCCTAGAACAGTTAATAAAATTCTGTGGTGAAGACCGTCAGTGCTCTGTCTCCCGCGAAATATCGAAGAAATTCGAAGAAACACGTCGCGGAACCCTTGTTGAACTTTTAGCGCATTTCAGCACACACGAACCGAAGGGCGAGTTCGTAATTGTGCTAAATTCGCGTTCATGAATTTGAATCTTTCCCCTGAAGAAATTGTACGCAGAGAAGCACTCGCAAAATTGCGCGCGCTAGGCATTGAGCCTTTTCCTGCTGAAGAATTTATTACCACTTCAAACGCCGAAGAAATAAAGGCGAACTACGAAGAAGGTAAACAGGTAATTGTAGCTGGACGATTAATGAATCAGCGTATTCAAGGAAAGGCAGGTTTTGCCGATCTTTTCGATTCAACCGGAAGAATTCAATTGTACATCAATCAAGATGCTCTTTGCCCTGGCGAAGACAAATCGCTTTACCAAGATGTTGTTCGTCACCTTCTTCACTACGGCGATTTCGTGGGTATTGAAGGAACGTTGTTCACCACTAAGCTGGGTGAGATTTCAATTCATGTTTCAGGATTAAAAGTTCTTGCAAAGTCGTTGAAGCCACTTCCAATGGTAAAGACAGATGCAGATGGAAATATTTACGACGCCTTCACCGATCCTGAATTGCGTTACCGCATGCGTTATGTAGATCTAGTTGTAAATCCGAAGGTGAAAGACACCTTCGTGAAGCGCACGAAGATTGTAAACGCAATGCGTAATTTCTTCAACGACAAAGGATATTTAGAAGTTGACACTCCCGTACTTCAAGCCATACCTGGAGGTGCATCTGCGCGTCCATTCATTACCCACCACAACTCGCTAGACATTCCAATGTATTTGCGAATTGCAAATGAATTGTATTTGAAGAGACTGATTGTTGGCGGATTCGACGGTGTTTACGAATTCAGCAGAAATTTCCGCAACGAAGGAATGGATCGTACGCACAATCCTGAATTTACCGTGATGGAAATTTATGTGGCCTACAAAGACTACAACTGGATGATGAACTTCACCGAGCAAATGCTTGAGCATGTTGCTATGGAAGCACTTGGACAAACTGAAGTTCAGTTCGGAGAAAAAACATTAAGCTTTAAAGCTCCATTCGCGCGCGTTACCATGACCGATGCGATTAAAGAGTACACTGGGTTCGATATTACCGGAAAGTCTGAAGACGAGCTTCGTGCGAAGTGTTTGGAATTAGGTTTAGACGCAGGAGAAAATTTAGGAAAAGGAAAACTCATCGATACCCTCTTCGGTGAGATGTGCGAGAAGCATTACATTCAACCCACATTCATTACAGATTATCCTGTAGAGATGTCGCCGTTGTGTAAGCGTCACCGCGAAAATCCTGAACTTACAGAACGTTTCGAATTAATGGTGAACGGAAAAGAATTGGCTAACGCTTATTCAGAGTTGAACGATCCTATTGATCAACGCGAACGCTTCGAAGAGCAAGCAAGCCTTATGGAGCGCGGCGACGATGAAGCTATGTTCATTGACTACGATTTCTTGCGTTCATTGGAATACGGTATGCCGCCTACTTCAGGAATGGGAATTGGTGTAGATCGTTTGGTTATGATGATGACCAACAACGAAAGCATTCAAGAAGTTTTGTTCTTCCCACAAATGCGTCCAGAGAAGAAACAAGAAGGTCCAGATGTTGCCTCGTTCGAAGCGAAAGGAATTCAATCGCATTGGATAGAGGCTATTGTGAGCATGGGATTTCTTTCATTGGATAAATTGAAAGAAACCAAGCCAACAGCTTTACACCAAAACTTGAATCAATACCGCAAGAAGAATAAGCTAGATGTGCCCGCTGCACAGTTGGAAGAGATTATGATGTGGTTTAGTTAAACAACAAACGCACACTCATATTTCCAGCGTGAACAACTTCACGTCCATCGCTTTTCCTTCCATTGTAATTCAACGAAAGCTGCAAATTCTGATTGATTGTTTTTCGCCATGCGCATGCAAGCGTGAGATTGTTTCCCGACTGCAACCCTCCTAGCGCATCGTATACAACAGGTCCTGTTGCATCACCTTCAAATTGAATGCGTATGTACTTGAATTCACTTTTGAATAACTGTCCATTCTTGGCTTCTACTTGCGCATCTGCCCCCACAGAAAAACTCTGCGCGGTAAAGTTCAATTCGCTGGCTTCGCCTGCCCTTACTGCGAACTCACCTAAGACGGAAAACCGCTGTGTATTTGTAGGTTGAAATGCTAACGAAGGGGTTGCCGTAAGATAGGTGGATGAGAAGTTTCTTGTTGCAAGAAAATCTGAAAAGGTTTGTTTACTTCCTGAAGTCAATTGCAACAACACCTGAGATGTTTCTAAAATCGATTTACGGAAATTCAAGGTTTGCGATTGCTCAATTCTCGTCTCAAATCCTGAAAGCAAAAACGCTTTATTCATGACCTTCTGTGTTGTCAAGTCGGCACTGAAGTTTGGATCCGATTTCCTAAAAAACAATGTGCCTCGAAATACATTTCCAGCAGAAACCAAAAACGCTTCGTTCTCATACAATGGAGAGATGTGCTCCAATCCTCCGTATGTCGACTTTCGTTCCGCTCGACTCATGAGTTGTGTGCTCCACGATTTCAGCGCTCTATAAAATCTTGCATCTTTGTTCTTCCATTGACGTGGATTTACATTCAGCGAAGAGGTGAACGATGTTGTGTAAATGCTTTGGTATTCGGTTGTCTGCACAGGTAGACGAACATAATTCGCCTCGTATGCGAAGGCCGCAATTTCAAATTCAGAAAGTTCCTTTATGCCATTGTCGTTGTAGTCGTTCCAGACATACAAGCCTTGTCCTGCGGGGACTTCAGCATAAATGAATGCTTGCTTCGCTTCCAGTCCACTTGATGTTTCATAGAACAAATTCATCTGCACCCATTTGTTCTGTGGCGTTCGAAATTCCACTCTACCTAGCAAACTGCTTAACGGTTTTATAAGTGCCAAACTATTCAAAGAAACAAGTTGTCTGTTGCTTGCAGTAAAGGCAAAATAACTTCCTCCTTTACTTGTATTTCGAAATTCAATTCCATAATTATTGGCTGAAGAAATTGGTGTAACTCCATTCACTAAATATGCATGATCCTTTCTGTTGCGAACAAAAAGTTTGAATGCACGATGCGTAGTGTCCGTTGAACGGAAGTACGCTTCACCATCGAAAAATTTATACGATTGTTGAGCAATCGCAAACGTATTCTGTTCTTGTTCATCGCGAAATCCAAAAGTAAAACGCTCTCCCTCTCGGTATAGATGGGCCTTTTGACGAATGAAGGAAGAACTTACTGCGCCGTTCGTCTCTAACGCAGAAGCATCGACCTGAATTTTTGTGCGTTTCGAAAGATCTGCGTTAACTAAAAATTTCATTTTATTTCCATCGAAGACTGATCCTATTTCATAGTGGGCACCGCTAAGGGAAATAAACTTTCCTTGCGCGAATTCGCGCACAACTTTGGCTTCAGACAACCATTCGCTTTCGCCGTATCGCTGCAAAGACCTGGTGTTCCAATTGCGCTCAAATTCAACCTCGCGAAAGCGTTCAATGCGATAAAATGCTGACGATAAATTCTCGGTATTCATTTCCCACAGAAATACTTTTCCTTCTTTTCTCCCGGCTATCTTTTCCTTAATGCTCGCTTTCAAAGCGATACCGCGATTGTTCTGATCGTTCAAATTCGAAAAGGTGTTGGCATCTAATTCTGAATAGGCACCTTCCACATTCATGCTCCAATAATTTGTTTCCTTGCCCCAATTTTTTGTGTGTCCTGCCACCAACATGCGCTGTTTTTTCGGAGCAGTCAATCGTTGAATGGGATCATAGTTTCCTTGCTTAATGCCATCTACAGGGGCTACCCACTTGAATACTTTTCCATATGAAGAAAATCCGTTTTCAACATAATCTCCGTTCCCATTTCCAACAAACGTAAAATTCGCAGTGTAAACAGCAGCAGCAGCATCGGTTGAATAGACTAAAATATTCGTGAAGGTTAACGTGTCTCTCAGCGCATACATCACGCGGTCAGATTGAAATCCGACGCTATCAATTCCGCTGACATTCGTTCCTGAAAAGGAATCTCCTGCCTGCGCTAAAACCAGACGGTCCTCAGCTGTGAGCGTTTGTTGCAAAGGTTGATTCTTTGCATCGAGTTCTTGAAAAAACTGAACGTAAGTCGTTCCACGCGCTGTTGTATATTCAACGTCGGTGGTGATCAGTGGACGTGCATACTGACGATCGCTGTATTGAAACTCAACAACAATGCGTTTGTCTTTCGTGATACGATTTCTCGGAGTGAAAATAATTTCAGCGGAATTGTAATCGATGAGATAATCTTGATCTTGTCCGCGAATCAATTTCTTTCCATCGATGTATACATTTTCTGTTCCGCCTAACACGGTTATGTAAGACTCGCCATCTGCACCTTGTAAGCGGTATGGGCCTTGACTTCCTTCTATACCTTGAATACTTTGACGGTTGAATTTTCCTTTCGAAATTGAAAAAGAAGCTTCTGTTTTAAGCACTGCATTCGTTTTAAAATCACTGGTGTTCTGGACAAAAATTCCCAATCCGCGTTTCGTGTATTTCATGAAATAATGCGAACGCAAAGGCAATGTAAAATCTCCTGAAATAATTTTATTTCGCTTATCAGTAAGCTGAATAAACACCTGATCGAATTCTTGAAATTGCTGTGTACTTCCGGAAGAAGAAACAGGAATATTGTTGTCTGAAATGGAAGCGAGCAATTGAAAACGATTGGCAATTTTTCCTGTAAGTTGAAGGTTGAGGGAAGATTGAACACCCAGGTCTTGCTGATTGCCTATAGACACTCCTCGTGTTATTGAACCGCTCTTTTGAATAGCGTCGTAGGAGCGCTCTTCCATGGGAGCTTGAATGGATCCGAACTGAAGAACATCTCGTTTTCCATATTGAGGAGCATGATTCTGAGTAAACGATTTGTAGGGAATGTCTAACGTTTCAAATTGAACCACTAGCGTGTCATTCAGCAATGTGTCGCGCAAAAGCATTTGCGCGTGCACGGTGTATCGGAACCCACTCTTTAAAATTTCATTGTTATGAAAAACCTGAATAGAACTGGGGCGAACAATTGAGCTGTCCAATGAAATACATGCTACTTGCGGCGGCAGTACAAGGATTTTCTTCGACTGAGCATACGAGTGAAGCGAAAGCGCTATGCATAAGAGAATGAGCAGCGATCGCATTCCGGAGTTTAATCTTTCAAGTTAACTACACAACGTTCTTCGTTGCATTGTGCTATTCGTTCTGCCTTGGTCATACCCTTCAAATCCGACTTCAATAGATCACGCTTTTTCTTCGAGAATTCGCGCAATGCTCTTCCTTCACAAAACCGTCTAATTTGATCTTCGCTTTCGAGAATTAATTCAGGAACTTGCATAAGCGCACCGACCTCATCTTTTGCTGCCATAGTGAAGTAGCAAGAGTTGGTGTGCTTTGTAACATTTGTTTTCGGGTTGAGAGATTCAACCCGAATGCCTACGATCATGGTGGTATTTCCAACATAATTCACAGCAGCCTTGAATGATACAAGCTCACCTACTTCCACGGGATTTAAAAACTCTACTCCTTCCACGGCAACAGTAACGCAATACGCCCCAGAATGTTTTGCGGCGGCCACATAGGCCACTTTATCCATAATTGAAAGAAGAATACCACCGTGTACCTTTCCGCTAAAATTTGCGTAAGACGGAACCATAAGTTCGGTGATAATGGTTATAGAATTCTCTACTGTTTTCGCGTTCATGAAGCGAAAATACAAGAGTCTTGGAAAAAGTTGAGTCCGATCTTAAATGGACTTGAATATTTTCAAAACGATACCGTCGGCCAAACCGAATTTCGGAGCGAATATTTTTTCAATATTTGCTGAATTAGCTACTTGTGTATAGAGATTCAATGCAGGGACAATCACATCTGCGCGATCAGGACGAATGGAATATTTCTTCACACGTTCGTGCGGAGTAAGTTTAGAAAGTGTACGAAGCAGCGTCTCGAGTTCTTTAACAGCTATGGGCTCGCGTTGTTTCTTCTCTAGCATTTTGAAGGCCGAGCTTATGTTTCCACCGGTAGCAATAGCCTCGTAATTGAGATTTGAATTTAGATTCTCTTTCAACCAAATTGAAATGGCCTTCGGAATCTTCTCTTGATCGTTAATGAGCATACGAACCGTTCCAATCTCAAACGACTGACTGTGCTTTCGCTCAAAATTTTCTATGATGGTTAATTCGGTGCTTCCGCCCCCAACATCTATGAAAAGGTAGTTCTTCGATTTCGGCAATTCTTGTTGTTCGAAGTTTGCAAAAATAATATCTGCCTCTTCCGCACCTGAAAGAACATCGATTACCAATCCTGTTTTAAGCTTAAAGCTATTCACTACTTCTCTTCCATTTTCTGCGCTGCGCATGGCACTGGTGGCACAAATGCGATATTGTTCCACATCGAGCGATTGAATGATAAGGCTTAAACCTGACAGTGTCTGTGTTAGTTGAAGTTGCTTTTTTTCAGAGATTCTTCCAAAAGTAAAAACGTCTTCACCTAAGCGAATGGGAATTCGGGTGTGACTTATCTTATCGAGTTCAATTTTTCCGGCATCGTAAAAAACTTCTGCAACGAACAAACGTATGGCGTTAGAGCCAATATCAACTGCGGCTATCTTCACTAAAATCTTTTTATCAAATTAAGCCTTAACTGACTTTTCTTCCAAATATTTCTTCCACAGAATTTGAGTGTCGAAAGAATTTTCTGAATCCAAAGGGTATATGTATCCATTCATATCTTCCTTTTTTAAAGATCTTGCCTTTGCAAAATCTGAAAGTTGAAGAGACAACCACTCTGAAATTTCAGTCTTTAATTTGGGATCATAGATTGGCGTAATAACTTCTACGCGATAATCCAGGTTTCGGGTCATTAAATCGGCGCTACCAATTAGCATGACTTCATCGCCGTTGTTATGGAAAACAAAAACACGGCTGTGTTCCAAATACCTTCCAATAATACTTCTCAATTGAATATTCTTTGCTTGCTTCTTTGTTGAAGGAACTAACAAGCAGACCCCGCGCACAATGCAAGTCACCTTAACTCCAGCCTCAGCCGCATCAAGTAATTTTTTTACAATGTGATCGTCTATGAGATTATTTACTTTAATGAGGATAGAAGCAGTTTTTCCTTTTTTGGCGTGATTGATTTCTTTTTGAATCAAGTCACCGAGCTTTCTTCTCGAATTAAACGGAGAAACCAACAGGTGTCTGAATTGCG
>JBJOPP010000065.1:0-5236 GCA_046050685.1 Bacteroidota bacterium | reverse complement strand
AAGCCACGTTTTCAATGGCACGTGCTTTCAACAGAGTCTTCCATACTTCAGCGCGAACGCTTGGCCAATTCGCGACATATATCATGAGGTCGAATTTCGGTTGTCCGTTTATGATTTCATTTCGAGTCCAAACCGGGAAGCGCAAGTCGTAACAGATGTTCAGCAAAATATTCCATCCGCGCCATTCCACCAGGCACTGCTCCTCGCCTGCTTCGTAGTGTTTGTGTTCCCCTGCAAAAGAGAACAAATGACGTTTGTTGTACGTGGAAACCTCTCCGCTTGGACGCACGAAGAACAAACGGTTGAAGGCCTTACCCTCCTCACGCACCGAGAGACTTCCAACGATAGCGGCGTTCAATCTTGCGGATTCTTCCTTCATCAATGCAACACTCGGAAACTCGCCATTCACAAGCTCTTCAGACACTGCGGTGTTCATGGTGAAACCCGTTGAAAACATTTCAGGAAGGATAATCAGATCCCATTGATTGGGTTGTTGTTCTTGCAGTAACGCTCTGAAATGCGCACGGTTCTCTTCTTGATTTTCCCAATGCAGGGACGTTTCCAGTAAAAGTGACTTTAGTTTCATTTGCATTCGAAGTTATGTGAAATAATAATAAATCAAGTATCTTGGCTTCATGAAAAAATGGATCTTTCTTTCAATTGCAGCAGTGGCTGTTGGATGTGCCGCTTCAAAACAAGTGACAATTACTGAAGCTGATTTAAGTTTAGCGAAAACAGAATTCTCTGGCGTTACGCTTGCTGAATTGCAGACTGGACAAGTGTTGTACACAGAGCATTGCCAAAGTTGTCACGCTTTGAAAGATCCAGCCTCTGAAGGCGTTCGCGGTTGGAAACACCATGTTCCAGAAATGGTTGAAATGGCGAACAAAGACAAAGCAGCAGGCATTGACAAGAAGGAAGAGCAAGCGATTCTTCGTTACTTGGTGACAATGGGACCTTTGAAAAAATCGTAGTTTTTTTTTGAACTGCGTTGTTAGAACTTCGTTGTGAAAACTGCGTTGTTGGAACTACGTTGTTCCGATTTCATTACAGCACAATTCAGTTCTCAAAAGATTTATCAAGGAACTAATTAACTGGTAAGAAATTGTGATTGGTTCATCCTAACTCATGTAATTCTTGTATATACTGCTGCCGAATATTTCTTAAATATCCTAGAGTTTTTAATTAACGCCGTTCCAACAACGTAGTTCTCACAACGCAGTTCCAACAACGAAGTTCCAACAACGTAGTTCTAGAAGCTCGGGCACGCAATCGTCCTAAACTTACCCTTCGAAACTTTCATAGACTTCGGAGTCTTGATGCTGTAGCCGAGGGTGACAGTTTTACTTTCACCAGGTGCTAACTTTATATTCCAAGAAAGTTTGCCGGTGTTCTTTTCCAAAACGGCTCCAGAGATTTCCAACATAGCGACTTCAATTTGTCCATCGGAAGAAATTGGTAATTGGTCTTCCAACAAAACATTGATCTCTTTGTCGCGGTTGTTGCGAACGGTAGTTTCGAAATAGAACGTTTCTTTTTCGTTGTTTCCTAACAACTGACGCTTACTTAATTCAGATTGCTTCTTGCGTGACAATGCTACGCGCTTGTCTCTTCCCAATGACAGTGAAAGCGTATCGTCGACAGATGCCGTATTGATAAAACTCTGTCCGAGATAGGCCCCTGCGAAATAAACACTCGCCTTTCCGCTCACCAAATTCAGGGTGTTCCAACCAACAACCTTCGCCATTAAAAACGCATCAGCGTCTTGCTTCGGCACTGCATAATGCATGTAGGTTGCAGGAAGTGAATATGAAGTAACATCTACTACATAAGGCTTTCCGTCTGATAGAATGGTGTATGGCAATTCAATTTCAAACTCTGCACTTAATTCTTGAACAGCGACTTGCTGAAAGGCTACTTCTCCACCCCTGTCTTCTTTCTTCAAATAATCGCTGCGATTGCTCTTCATGTCCATGATCATCACCGACTCTAAATTCTTTTGAACCCCTGCTATTCTTTGTGTCGACTCTGCTACGTCCCAAGTCTCTAGCCTTGGCTTCTCAGCTCCTTGAAGAGGCTCGCTCGTGCTTAAAATCATTAACACTTCTGTCCAATCCAATCCTGATTTATTGAACACATTCGCGTGGTAATCTAACTTCACTGGATCAATTGCATTCTCTGCGCGAACATCATACTTCGGAGCCCAACCCGCATTGCGAACCAAATATTTCAAGGTGAAGATGGCTTCTCCTCTCGTCTTCGCATCCAACACAACCGTTACTTCAGATGTCGGTGGATTTTCTTTCGCATTCAATTCTTGCAATTGCGCCGTGTAACTGGCTGACTCTTTAATGAGCTTGCGCTCTTCGGCATCTGCCTTCAACAAGAAAACATTGATCTCATTGTTGCGTTTGCGGAAGAAATCAGCAGCCTTTTCAATCTCTGCAATAGGCACATTGTTCGATGTTCCGCCAATGGCTTCGTTGCGAAACAACATGTCGCGTTCCTTTGCATAGACACCTTTCTCTGCGCGAAGCGCAGCCAACTTTTCCTCTACCAAAGCCGACTTCTCTTGCAATTCTGCAATCTTCGCATTCGGTGTTTGCTCTTTCAAATAGTTGTTGCGAATGGAAACACTTTGAAAGACCACGTTTTTATTTCCACATTCCAACACTACACTCTCGGGTTGCATGTCTGCACTTAATCCCGTGAACACTACCGTCTGTTTCCCTTGAGAAACCTGTGTTTCAGCGGTATGCACCAACTGCGCACCTTGAAGATACACTGTTACTTGCGTAATCTTCGAGGACACATTCGTTTGTGCGAACATTCCTATCGAAACAAAAAACAATGCGCTAAATGCAAAAAGATTTTTCATATTTAAAATTTATATTGAAGAGAAATTTCGTGATTCGAATGTTGAAGTGATTTGTGTTTGTCGCTTGCGAGTCCCGTGTATACGCCAACAAATTTTCTATAGATGAGCATACCTCGAATGTAAGCCCCGCTGTGCACATTATCCCATGTTCGCACTCCCATCCCGACGGCATATTGTCGGGTTGAAAAATTAAGTCCTCCTTGGTACTGACGAAGCTTCGATTCATTTTCGAATCCACGCTTATAGATTCCTGAAAAAGCTAATGTGGATCTTCTCGAAATATTTAGAAATGACCATCCCACTTGCGTGCACAACACCTGCGAAACATTTTTCACTTCGTTATTGAAAGGCATGACTTGAAGGTCATTCGACTTGTAAGACAAACCAACCATGAACTTTCCCGCTGGATTACTCATGACGTTCAAACCGAGGGCATATGCAAAACGTTGATTGTCATCAGTTGAAAACTCCGCACGTCCACCAATTCCCACGTGCAAATTGCTACGTGTGGTGTACGAATGCGTAGCGAATTGAAGGGCTGCTGCATTGAACGCGTTTGAATTCTGATAAATATCTACACCCACTGCAGAATAGATTTTATCTAAATTCATTTGTCCTTGTATTCCTCTTCCTCCCGACGATTGATAATAAGCACCTGCTTTGTTATAGTCCATGGGTGAAACCACAAACGATGGATTTTCACTCGGCAAAAACGACATCGGATTCAACGAACGGAATTGTGCGTTCGCTTGAAGCGCCAGAGAAAAAAGTATGAGGAATAAAATACGTCCCATCTTAGCGAAGATAAGCCTTCAATCGATTAGCCGCTTCCAATAACTCATGATCTTCCTTCGCGAAGCAAAAACGCAAACGTTTTTCTGTACTTCCGTTTTCATAGAAAGGTGAAAGTGGAATGCTTGTGACCTTCGCTTCCTTGTTCAACTTCACTGCGAAATCGAAATCAGATTCGTTTGAAATTTCACTGTAATCGAGCACTTGGAAATATGTTCCTGCGCAAGGCAAGGCTCTCCAGGAGCTTCCCGCGAGAGCTTCCACAAATAAATTTCGTTTGCGCTCGTACATGCGCGAAATCTCAGAATAGTCAACCGTCTTCATGTATTCGGCAATGGCAATTTGAAACGGAGCGTTGCAGGTGAAGACATTGAACTGATGTTGCTTTCGAAATTCAACCATCCACTTCGCGGCGCACACGGCATAGCCCAATTTCCATCCCGTAGCATGAAACGTCTTCCCGAAGGAATACACCAACATCATGCGCTCGCGCAATTCCGGAAACTGCGCCAAGCTCTCGTGCTTTCTTCCATCGAACACAATGTGCTCATACACTTCATCGGAGATGACAAACACATTTGTATCACGAACGACTTCTAAAAGTTTGTGCGCATCATCTAACGTATTCACCGCGCCCGTCGGATTGTGCGGCGTATTCACCAACATCAATTTTGTTCGATCGTTCATGGCGGCCTTCACTTTGTCCCAAGGAATATGAAAGTCTTCTCCTTCCAATTCAACCCATATAACTTTCCCTCCGTTCAACTCCACCGCTGGCGCATAGCAGTCGTAAGCCGGAGCAAAAAGTATCACTTCATCTCCTGGAAAAATTAATGTTGAAATAGCCGTGAAGATGGCTTGCGAAGCGCCTGCGGTGATGTTAACTTCTGTGTTCCAATCGTAGTCACAACCGTGACGTGCATTCAATTGCTCTGTAATTATTTGTCGAAGCACAGGCATACCGGGCATGGGGGCGTATTGATTGAATCCGTCCTTCATGGCCTTTGTAACCAGATCTATTAATTTTTCATCGATTGGAAATCCTGGGAATCCTTGTCCCAAATTCAACGCGCCTTCTTGCACAGCAAGCGCAGACATGGTTGTGAAGATAGTCGTTCCTACGTTTGGCAATTTCGATTTCATGGAACGAAGATAAAGACGACAATCGGTTGCGCAAGATTCCTTAATTTCACGGGCATGAAGAAGGCTACACTCATTCACATTCTGTTTCTGTTTCTCATTCTCCCCTTTACGCTTTCCGCGCAGGAGATTCCAACTGCGCTTGGATATTCCAGTAAAATTTCCGGAGAGGAGATCAAGTATTTTTCGCCGTTACATGAGTTCGCGAATACGGCGCTTTTGACAAGAGCGAACGGAAATTCACCCATTACACTTCAACTTGAAATGGAAGAATCTGAAAGTGAACTTCGAACTTTTGAACTCCTCCTTGGACATTCAACCGGCACAAGCAGTGGCGAGCGCGAATTTATTTTTTCAATAGATGGAAAGGAATTGTTCCATTTCGAAACTTCACCAAAAGAACCTCTTGGAACAATTAAAGCAGGA
>JBJOPP010000064.1:0-3745 GCA_046050685.1 Bacteroidota bacterium | reverse complement strand
ATGAGAATGAAAATTTTTTTCAAAAATTTTGTCATGATTAAGAAATTTGAAGCAATCAAAGATAGGATTAAAAGGTGTGAGCGATAGACACCACTGAAATTTTACCATGAAACTCTTTGCTTATAACTGTAATAGCCGATTCTAACGTTGCGCCAGTTGTTATCACATCGTCTACGATTAAGATGTGATTTACGTTTGGTGGAAATTGATTGACAATTTGAAATTCTATTTTTCGACTATTCATACGCTCCATGCGATTGCCTTTGGTAGCGCCTTTTCCCGAAGTCGGCTTTCTTAAAATATTGGAAATGGGAAGCCGTGTTTCTTCTGAAATCCCTTCGCAAAGAACCCTAGATTGATTGTACCCGCGCTCGAGTTCTTTGTTACGATGAAGCGGAATCGGAACCAAAAGATCAACATCATGGAGCCATTCGGTTTTCAATATTCGTTTGCCCATTTCTTTCCCGAAGTAAATACCAATTTGCATATTCTTTTTGTACTTCAATTCATGAATGGCCCGTTGTTCAATGCTTTTGGGTTGAAAGAAGTATAGCGATTGAACGCTGTGCAGCGACATACGATAGGCCAGTTGAATAAAGAGATTGTTGTTCTGCTGTTGGAAATGATTCGTATTGTGAAGGTATTGAACGCAATAGAAGCACAGCCCTTCTTCCCAATTGGGTAAGCTCCGATTGCATGCACTGCATACCCTCGGAAACCAACAATTCATCAGAATATTCGAAATCTTTCTCATAATTATGGCGCTAAGATGAAAAATGGAGATTAAATTTGCCGCCTATGATTATTCAGGTTTTAAAGTCAAAAATTCACCGAGTAACTGTAACTGAGGCAGATGTGAATTATATCGGTAGCATAACAATAGATCCAATTCTATTGGAAGCTGCAAATATGATAGAGGGTGAGCGCGTGCAAGTATTGAATTGCGCGAACGGTGAACGCTTAGAAACGTACATTATTCTTGGTGAAAGAGGAAGCGGTGTAATTTGTTTGAACGGTCCGGCTGCACTGAAGTGCACGGTTGGCGATATTGTTATCGTATGTTCATACGCTCACATGGAATTTGAAGAGGCGAAGACCTTCAAACCATGGGTTATCTTCCCAAATACTGAAACAAATACGTTGGTTTAGTTCAACGACTTTTTATTGAAAGGAGGGAAGTAAGTAGGCTTCCCTTTTTTATTGGTCAGAAGAAAGTCGTATAATTCTTCCGTGCGAAACATACGTTCCAACGCGCCGTGATCATGGGTTTCGAATACAGTGAACTTAACGTTCTTGCTTCCGCACGATTTTATTCGTTCTACAATTTCATAAGACTCTCCGAAGGGAACGGCTTTATCTTTTTTGCCGTGTGCTACCCACACTGGTAACGTTGAAAGGTTGCACGCATCCTTTGCATTGCCCCCGCCACAAAAAGCGGCTGCGGCGCAGAAAATTTCAGGATAATGACCCGCTGTATGCAAAGTTCCGTAACCACCTAAACTCATTCCCGTAATTGAAATACGCGTTGAATCTACCCGATGATTTTTTTGAATTTCACGCAGGCAAGCAACCACCTTATCTGGATTCCAAGACTCACCTTTGTTCACTTGCGGTGCAATAATGATAGCAGGGAAATTTCTTCCTTTATCCAATTCGTGAATCATTCCGTATGACCGAACCATTTCCAAATCGGTTCCGCTCAAACTTCTTCCGTGTAGGAATATAATCACAGGCCATGCACTGTCTTTTTGTGCGTTATAATTTTCAGGTTCATAGCACCAATAATGGTAGGGTGCCTTTGATTTTTCAACTTTGAATAATTTCGATTTTTGACCGAATGATAGGGTCAATAGCGATAAGCAAAAAAGGAGTGTCGTTAATTTTTTCATTCAAGTAAAAAGCTGAAAATTTTATTTCCTCGAGCAGGTTGAATAATTCTATTTCCCCATGCAATGGGCGAAGATTCGAAGGTACATCCGAAATTTTCGGAATAGAGCACACTTCCATTCATTCCATCAATCAGATAAATAATTCCTCCTACTGTTGGAACGAACAAAGTCGGATAACCATTTTTATCATAGACCGCGATTGGTGAAACCCAACTGTATTGTGGGAAAGGAACTTTGAATAGCACCGCTCCAGTCTCTTGGTTTAGTGCTACGAGTTCTCCGGCTCCATTCACCGTTGTTCTAGAGAAAATAGTATATACAATATTCTTCGCTTGGTTCTTGCCGAGAAGAGGTGTGCAGAGCATACCTCCGTTGTTCACTTTAATTCCAACAGAGGAATAACATTCTCTTTCGAAATGCCAAACTTCTTTTCCAGTTAAACCGTTGAGTTTTCTCAAATATCCGAATCCCTTAAGTCCTTGTTTGTCCACCTCGTTTCCAACAAAGACATAGGGTGTTTCATTTTCAACAGACAAGACAGGTGAAGCGTCAGAGTCATCCGTGTTGAAGAAATGCCATCGTGGTTGCATGGTGCGCAAATCTGCACAAAAAACATTTCCGCCGTTGTCGGTGAAATACCCCAATTGCTTGTATGCACAAGGGCTTGACTCAATGCCCTGATGATACGATTCAGTTAGTTTATATCGGAATTGTTCAATATAACTGAACGACGTGTCGCTGTAATTCGTTCTGTAAATCACGCCCGATTCAGTGGGCCAAATCATTGTCATACTAGTTGTGTCTAACAGCGGAGAAGCATCGCACGCTCCCCACTTGCGATAAGAAAACGAAGAGGGTAGAACTTGTTCGTGAATGAGTGTTTGTTTCTTCAGATGGAAAACGCGCCATGCCATATTTCCACGATGAGGAATACCCTGACCAACGAACAACAAATCTCTGTTCTTCGGGTCAATGCTTGGCGTTCCTTTAATGGGATTCTGAATGAAAAGGGCAGGACGTGTTTCAGCGCCGGTTTCAAAATCGAGGAAGTATATTCTTCCAGATAACGAAATTTGTATGATTTCTTTCAGTTCAGATCTATTCGTGAATGCAGGATACAAATTGTTTAACAACGGGATTTCATTTTTCGTCCAGCGAACAACAAGCGGCTGTCCTGTCCAACCTGCTCCGCCTCCCCAGAATCCGAAGGGGCCGTTTAACGTATCGATCGACGTAACAAATTCCCAATCTTTTTTTATTTTTTTGGGTTGGAAGGAAAGGCTTCCTCGAACCGGACTGGTGCGTTGATTTCCTCCACGAAAAGTGAAAATTCCATTTGCATTTTCTTCATCAATTTCAAAATATAAATTATTGATATTTTGAATGGAAGTGTCTTTTGATTGAAGCGTGAAAGTTGTGTCAAGAAGTGAATTGAAATAACTAATTTCTTTTTTCACCTCACTCATTTTCGGAGCAACGTTAGGTGTTGAATCTCCGGATGCTTGCTTGCAAGAATGGAAAAGCAAGACGGCAGCGCAACAAAGAATTATATAAGAACTTGCTTTTATCATGAAGTCTTACAAAGATAGTCACGGAGCTTCCACTAAATTTGCATTCAAATAATTCACAACTATGGGCGCTTGGGAGAATTCAGAGCAGTTTGCGAAAATGAAAGATGAAAACGATTCTTTGAAATCTTTTCGCGAGGAATATTTCATTCCACAACACAGCGGTTCGCCCATGCTGTACTTCACAGGAAATTCGCTTGGTCTTCAACCTAAAGGAGTGAAGGAGTATTTACTTCAAGAATTGAGTGATTGGGAGAAATTTGGTGTTGAAGGACATTTCGATGCGAA
>JBJOPP010000063.1:0-8132 GCA_046050685.1 Bacteroidota bacterium | reverse complement strand
CAGATTTGGTGGCGAAGCATCTTCGCGACGCAGGAGCAGACAATGTAGAAGTGTGTGTTACGGAAGGACACCCAATCGTATACGGAGAGAAATTAATTGACCCGAGCAAGCCAACGGTATTGGTTTACGGACACTACGATGTGCAACCTGCTGATCCAATTGAATTGTGGCACACACCGCCATTTGAGCCTACAATAAAGGTAACAGAGATTCACCCAGAGGGAGCAATTTTCGCTCGTGGATCTTGCGACGATAAAGGACAAATGTTCATGCATGTAAAGGCATTTGAAGCTATGTGGAAAACGAATTCACTTCCATGTAACGTGAAGTTCATGATTGAAGGAGAAGAAGAAGCAGGCTCAACCAACCTAGGTCCTTTCTGCATTGCAAATAAAGAAAGATTGAAAGCCGATGTAGTGTTGATTTCAGACACAAGCGTATTGGCGAACGATATTCCAAGTATCGACTGCGGATTAAGAGGGTTAAGTTATGTTGAAGTCGAGGTTACTGGCGCGAATCGCGACTTGCATAGTGGTGTTTATGGCGGAGCAGTAGCGAATCCGATTAACGTGTTAGCGAAAATGATTGCGTCACTTCACGATGAAAACAATCACGTAACCATTCCTGGATTTTACGATAGCGTTCAAGAATTAACAGAAGCAGAGCGCACCGCGTTGAATGCAGCCCCCTTCGACGAAGAGGCTTACAAGAAAGATTTGGATATAGATGCTGTATATGGTGAAAAAGGGTATACCACCATTGAGCGTACAGGAGTTCGTCCAACATTGGATTGCAACGGTATTTGGGGTGGATACATTGGAGAAGGTTCTAAGACGGTTCTTCCTTCTAAAGCTTTCGCGAAAATATCTATGCGTTTGGTACCTCATCAGACTACAGATCAAATTACTGAAATGTTTTCGAATCACTTCAAGGCCATTGCGCCTGCTGGTGTTCGCGTTGAAGTACGTCCGCATCACGGAGGAGAGCCTGTTGTTACACCAACAGATAGCAAAGCATACATTGCTGCATCAGATGCAATGGAAAGAACATACGGTAAGAAGCCCGTTCCAACACGCGGCGGTGGATCTATTCCAATTGTTGCCATGTTTGAATCTGAATTGAACTTGAAGTCTGTTTTAATGGGCTTTGGATTGGATACAGACGCACTTCACTCTCCAAATGAGCACTACGGATTGTTTAACTACTACAAGGGTATTGAAACTATACCGTATTTCTTCGATAATTTTTCGAAGTAAATTTCGTTTGGGTTGAAATAGAAAAGGGAGAGTCTTATGAGAAAGAAACGAATTTCAATTCAATGGTTATTGCTGCTTTTTACGGCGTTCACTTTTACTTCTTGTGAAATTTATCAAGAGGTAAAAGTGAAACGCGTAGAGGATCTTGATCTCTATGAATTAACGAATAGCAATGTAAGTGCGGTTTTGCGCATTGGCCTGGAAAATCCCAACCCATACAAGATTACTTTGTTCGAATCTGATTTGGAGTTGCGCATCGATGGCAATGTGGCCGGGTCACTGACTTTGGCAGAGCCGGTTGTGCTTGCTCCGAAATCCTCTAAAGTATACGATGTAAAGGTCTATACGAACATTACTGATGTAGAAGGGTTTTTAGGCAATGCATTGAGTCTTATGTTCAAAGATGAAATAGAGCTTCAAGCGTCGGGTTATGTTCAGGCCAAGGGATTAGGCGTCAAGAAAATGGTGCCGTTGTCCTTCACGAAACCCATCAGTAAAAAGGCCTTCAAATTAAATTAGAGGATCTATTAATTCTGCAGGAGTTTGGTGAGGAAGAAGGTGCAATCCCTTCAATCCGGCTTTAATTGAACCTTCAACGTGCTGAATGGAGTCGTCTATAAAGATTGTCTTTTCAGGTGTGAGGTTGTGAATTCTACAAATTTCCAAGAACGATGCTGGGTCAGGTTTGCGCATGCCCAACACATTGCTGTAATGAACAAATTCAAAAGCAGATTTGAATTTTTCTAGACCGTAGGATTCATCAACCATACGTTCGAAAACTTCAACGTGTATCATGTTGGTGTTGCTGAACAAAAAGGTACGAATGCCTTTTGCTTTGAGTTGGTGAACGTGATCGACACGTTCAGGGTGCAAATAAAGTAAGATGCTATTCCACGCGTCTACTAATTCTTGACGAGTCGCATTAGGCAGGTAGCTGGCTATCCAGATGTAAAATTCTTCACCTGGAATTTTTCCAGTTTCAAGTAAGTCGAAGATTTCATTTTGCTGCGCCTGTGAATAGGCTGCGGCAAAAGAGTCCATTCCAAGAGCTTCGAACGCTCTAACCGGAGCGTTGTAATCTATTTCAAAAACCACTCCGCCAAAGTCGAAAATTACTGCTTCATAGTTCATGAAGCCAAAGGTAAGGCAGTATTAGAATTCAGGGATTTTCTCTCCTGTTTTTGCTTCAAATAATGCACGAAGTAAAGCGTACTTCTCGCGAAGATCTGTCAATTCTTTTTTAACGGCCACGATATCGTTCTCTAAACTTTCAGCACGCAATTCAGTTGCCTCATCTAATGAAGAACCACTTGAAAGAATTTTCGAGTAGAGTGAAAAGAAATCTGTGTCTAATGCTTTAGATAGGTCGAACAAAAGCTTCGAGTCAACAGAGTCTCTTCTGTAAATTCCGTAAACGTTTTGCTTAGAAGTGTTGATGATCTTAGCCAATTCTGTTGGTCCAAGACGCAAATCTTTTGCTCTGTTTTTAATACGTTCTCCGATGCGCATAGTTAGGTTTTGATTGGAAGTCAAAACAAGAACAAAAAGACGGAAACGAATCTAAATGAAGTGTTAATTTTCTTTTAACCAAGAAGAAGAACTAATCTCGGTTTTAGCTTGATCCAATTGTTGAAGTGCTGCATCGTAATTGTCCACACTACCTGAAGAAACCAATTGAAGATTTCCTTTTTTTGAAGATAGACTCGCGTTGAATCCTTTTTTCTTCAACTCACGAACCATACGCTTAGCATTTTCTGATACTGCGAAAGCACCAACAATTACCTCGTATTTCTTTTTGCTAACGGATAAAGTCTCCGATTCTTCAATTGGAGCTGGAGTGCCAAGAGGTGCTTCATTCACAACAGATGCTGGAAGTATGTCTGTTTCTTCCTGCAATGTATAAGTTGGAATAGCACGAGTAACGGCAGGAGTATATTCTGCAACACGACTTTTCGTTCCGAAAAGTTTAAACGAAGCATACTGCCAATCCGTTGATTCAATCTTGTGCGAAAGTGCGAAAATTCCAACTCCCAAAATAGGAAGGGCTAAAACTGCTGCGGCTTTCCAGATCCATTTAGATCCTTGAGCTGCGCGCTTTTCAAGCACAGAAATTTCGGGGGTAACGGGTTCTGTTATTTCACGATCAACAGGAACAAGAATAATTTTTTCTAACCCGAATGATTCAAGTGAAAAATTTCCTTTACTGTCTGGAATGAATTGAATTTTTCCAAGACGATCTTGAAACAACACTCCAATTCCTTTCCATGAAATTTTTTCACCACGAATTAAAGTGTTCGATTGTTCTCTAATCCAAGACTCTAATTCAATTTTTCCATCTGCATAAGAACAGTTTTTCAAGGCACACAATGCAGAAATCAACAGTCCGTCGTTTTCTTTAATTTGTGGATTGAATCCGATGTTTTTTTGCGGAGGATATATGGTATGAAGGTTCGAATTCAAAGTTGCACCCTTATATTTTGCTATGAAACCTCCCAATCCAGGAAGAACAACGCAATCGTTGGTGTACAATAAGTCTTTGATTAGGTTTTCGAACTGCATAATGCGAAAATACGGATTTTTATTGGTCTTACAAGCCTATAACTGAAATTTCAGCAAATCTGCCGGAGTGTCGATTCCTGTTGAGTCGTGCGAAGTCAATACTACCGAAATAGTTAAATCGTGCTCTAACCAACGAAGTTGTTCCAGCGATTCGGTCATTTCCAGCGATGAGGCTTTAAGATGGTTTATTTGCTGAAGGGCTTTCGTGGTATAGGCGTAGACACCCAAGTGTTTGAAGTAATCGGGTTGGCCATTTCGAGCAAACGGTATGATGGATCTTGAGAAATAGAGTGCCTTTCCTGAAGCGCTGAATACAACTTTTACTCTATTCGAATCGTTCGCCTCTTCGGTACTTTCAATTTGTACAGCCAACGTTGCTATATCTCTTTGTGAAGACGTAAGCGCAGTGGCCAGTTCTTCCAAAGATTCAACGTGAACGAATGGCTCATCGCCTTGAATGTTCAGCACAAAATCGAAATCGTTTTCAAAATTCGGAAGCAACTCACAAATTCTCTCGGTTCCGCTGTTGCAGTTTTCTGATGTGTAAATAGCCTTGCAACCATAATCTTCAACATGCTTGAAGATACGTTCATCATCAGTAGCAACCCAAATCTCAGAAAGTGATGTGCATTTTTTTGCTTGGTCTATGACTCTTCGAATCATGGACTTCCCGTTGATTTCAACCAGTGGTTTTCCAGGAAAGCGCGTGCTTCCATATCGAGCGGGAATAATACCAAGACCTTTCATGTTACAAACTTAAGGTGTATTGCACCATAGTTACACGCGGCTCTTCAATCGCAAGCGGACGAATAGCGTATTCACGATTGAGGGCGTTGTTCATGATTAACGCGATCTTATGTTTTTCAGAGAAGGTATATCCCACACGCGCATCGAAAACAAAGTCTCCTTTGGTATGATTGGCGCGCCAAGAAATAATTCCTGGATTGAAGAGATCGGGGAACAATTCTTCAAGGCGATTGAATGCTTGATCGAGGTTTTGCATGTGCGAATTTGCTCGGAAACTTAATCCCGCATTGAAATTACCGCGCGTCGCTCCAACATCTACTCTCACCAAATGCTGCATGCGATATTTTAAAATATTGTTCGCTGTGTTTTCACTTGTATTCAAATAAGAAGCCTGAGCGAATTCACTGATGACGATTGTTCCAGGTGTTTGCACGGTTTGAGCATAGACATAATCAGGCGTGGTGCTAACAGGTTTAGTGTAAGTATATCCAGCCAACACATCGATTTTTGTTTTACGAATGTTTCCCGTACCCATGATGCTAATTTCCGCACCTTGTACTTTCGCTCCGCCTGTATTTAAGCTTTTGAATCCAATGGCATTTGTAAGATCGTTCAAGTTGGAAACCGATACAGGCGCCCATTGTCCGAACGTAAATTCAATAAAGTTTCTGAATTCTTGTTGAAAGGCAGCAATGTCTATAAACCCTTTGAATTCGCCAATCTTGAATCCTTGCTTAATCCCAATTTCTGCATTGTAAGAAGTCTCTGGCTTTAGGTCTGGATTTGCAAAAACATGAATCGCACCCAATCCAGTAACAATGAATTTCTCTGCAATACTTGGGAAGCGATACCCTTGTCCGTAAGAAGCACGCAAATAAGAGGCTTGACCAAATTTGTAATTCGCCCCTGCACGAAATACAGGCTTTCCATTTTTTTCAGTGTTCAACACAAATTGTTCGTAGCGCAGGCCACCGGAAAGATTTAGGCGTTCGCCAATTTTTTTATCGATTTGAAAATACGCTGCTGTGTTTCTAGCTTGGTTATGCCCATCTGCATTTCCGCCAACAAACAATTCGCCGCGCGCATCGGTCTTGGTATTCACAACACCGGCAGTGGTGGTCAAATTTTTAACCTTGCTCAGCTCCCAATTTTTTTGAACTTGGTATTCATTGTAAAAGACATCCGAGAAATTTCCTTGATTGTTATCGTTGTTGTTGTCTAAAGATTGCCATCTCGATTTAAGAGTGTGAACTGCGCCTTTTTTGCTGGTGTAGGTAATCGAAGGGTCAATGGTATAGAGCTGCTGTATTGTGCGTGTCGCACTTCCAGCGTAAGCGTCGTAAAGTCCTGCGCCACTATTCCCCCAGATTAATGTGGAAAGTGAATTGCTGTTGGAATAAATTCCAGCAAGACCGATATATAGTCTGTCTGTAAGTCTGTATCGGAGATTTAAATTCAATCGAGAGCGATTTCCTGCGTTGTAACGATCGACCTTCAAAGGGTTATAATTTCCATTTGAAAAACTTCCGTCGGAAGTATCACGAATTGGTCCGAGGTGTCCATCGTCGTATTGCAAACTTGAAGCAAACACGAAATCGAGTTTTCCGAATTTTTCGGAGTGAAGGAAGTTGATTCCGCTTTTCATTCCTTGTCTGTTCCAATAAACAGCAGAATCAGATTGTGGCTTGGAATAGAATCCGTGATAAACAGAAAGTTTCGTCTTTGGTTTTGAAGTGGGATAGGCTGTTCTGAAGTTGATGACTCCGCTTAATGCAGAGCTTCCATATAACACACTGCTTGCACCTTTGATAATCTCTACTTGAGAGACATTTTCGGTCGGAAGAAATCCCCAACTCGGCTTGCCAGCGTCGCCGCTAAGAATTGGAATGTTATCGACCAGCACTTGAACACGGCTTCCCGCGCCGAAGCTGTAACCGCTCCCGCTTCGAATTTGCGGTTCGTCATCCACGATAGCAACACCTGGAGTCTGTTGCAAAATCTCATCGATGTTTACTGCGTTTTTATCTTGAATCAATTTCGGTTGAATCACCTCCATACTTACGGTTACTTCACCAATGTTCTGCTCATACCTTCCAGCAGAAACAACAACCAAATTCATTTGTCCTTCATTCGAGTTTAATTCAAAATTGAACTCTTGGTTGCCCGTTAAACTAATTTCTTTCTTGAAGGTCTGATGGGTTAAGTAGGCTGCAATGAGCGTGTAATTTCCTGCAGGAGCTTCAATAGTGAAATTTCCTTCCGGTGTGGAACTCATACCGAATGAGGTGTTTTCGAAATACACCAATACAGCACCAAGCGGTTTCTGTGTTTGTGCATCGGTTACTTTCCCTGAAAGTTTAACAGTTCCGTTTTGCGCCCAAGATGAAAGGCACAACAATAACCCCAAAAGGGTCAGGAGGTTTTGCTTAAGGTTCATATAGCAATAATAAGAAATACTTTTATATAATGAAACAACCTTACAATTTCTCGAATTTGAGATGTGAGGTTTGATTGAAGTATGTCTCAAGAAGCTGAACTGTATTTGGAAGTTCATGGAGAACAACAATGTCCCCGAGTTGCGCAGATTTTAAATCGAGCAGTTGCGTCGATTTTTTTTTCCTTGAATCGAAATCACCCGGCATTATCGTCCAACCAATCAATGGAAATTTGTTCTTCAAAAAATTGTATTGCCAGATACGCAGCTTCCCATAAGGAGGTCTGTAAAGCGAAGTCGTAGGAAAGTTTTTCGGTAATTTGAAATTCTTTAAAAGTTCGATGCGATTAAGCTGTCGCGAATTCAAATGTTCGTTGCAATGAAATCCAATGGAGTGCCCGTCTTCTAGAATTCGTTCAACAAGTTCTGGATATTGCATTGCATTTTTTCCCAATAAAAAAAATGTTGCTTTTGCATTATTCACCTTCAGCAGTTCAAGTAATTGAGCAGTAACTGTTGGATGAGGTCCATCGTCGAAAGTCAAATAAATGGCATCGGAATTTTCAATTCGCCACGTGACATTTTGAAAGAGCCGCTGAAGAATACGTGGTGTGCGAACGAAGTACCGGCTCATAGTTTTCGGGCTAAAATAAAATCGCGTTTGTATTTGACTTGAATTCCATCTTCGTTGAATGCCTCAAAGGTAGCAATGTATATGCCTATTGCAAGTTGCTCTCCATTATCGGACAGTCCGTCCCAGATTATATTTCCTTCAGGACCTAAATATTCATTTCGAACCAAGCGCCTAACTCTTATTCCTCGTTCATTGTAAAGGGTTAAATTTCCAACACATCCCGATTGCAAATTGGAATAATGAAATTGAATCACATCGTCGAATCCGTCGTTATCTGGAGAGAAAATAGTGGTTGATAGTTCGAATGCGCCATTCATATTTTCAACCACTAGCGATTGGGAGTTAGCCAACCCTGGCGTCGCAAATCCGCTAGCCTCTGAAGCACTGTGCCAGTTGCTGATTTGTGTTGTTGGCAATTCGGCAGCTAACCTTTCAAGAGAGACCCCTTCGAAGGAACTGAGTAACTGAAAATGCATCCCTTCTGAATAATTCAATTCATCAA
>JBJOPP010000062.1:0-3900 GCA_046050685.1 Bacteroidota bacterium | reverse complement strand
AGCGGCTATTCCTTCAGGAACCATATAGGGTTTTGCACTTTCCCACTCTTGTTCCAAAATTGGAATTTCGTCTTGTTCAATAGGCGCTCCACTATCTCCTTCCACACAACAAATTCCTTTGCACGCCGAAAGATCACAAACAAAATGTTCTTCGAAGAGATCTTCGCTAACGAGAGTATTTTGAATAATAATCATGCTTTCCCTTTACGTTCCTTCACGTGGTGTAAACGAATGTTCAGTAACTCAACGGTCAGAGCGAATGCAAAGGCCACATAGGAATACATTTTAATGTTCACGTATTCTGGGATGTGAATCAAATGTGCGCTTTCGCAAGCTTCCGCAACTAGATTAAGACCGATCACAATTAAGAACACAAGCGCCAACATTTTCAAGGTTGGGTATTTTTCAATGAAGGCACTTACGTAAGGCGCAAATGCCAACATCACGAACATGGCTATGATCACGGCCACCACCATTATTGGAACATGCTCTACCAATCCCACAGCAGTGATGATTGAGTCGAATGAAAAGACTATGTCGATGATTGTGATTTGAATGATTGCCTGAAACAAATTGATCTTTCTCGATTTCTCAGACTCTTCGTTGTCCGCAATTAAAAACTTGTGTCGAATCTCGTTGGAAGTTTTAATGATCAGGAACAATCCTCCTGCTAACAATACTATGCCTCTTCCAGTAACATCATATCCACCCAAAGTAAAAAACGACTCTTGCAAGTGAGCCAAATATGAAAGCGTGAAAAGCAATCCAATTCGAAACACTAACGCGAATGAAAGTCCCAATCTTCTTGCCTTTGTTTGGTCTGACTTCGTTGATAAAAAACCAGTGACAATTGCAATGAAAATGATGTTGTCAATTCCCAAGACAATTTCCATAATTATCAAGGTGAACAAGTCTATCCAACCTTGCACGGTTGTAAATGCAGAGAAAAATGCTTCCATACTACAAATGTAAGGTTTAGAAAACGAATCGCACGGTAATGAACCGGACGATATTCACTTTGAAATTTTAATACTTATTGTTGAATTTGTATTTCGAATTGAAATACATCTGCCAATTCTTGCAGAAGAATATGTTTCACTTCATTCATGTCCATTTCACGACCCAATTCCTTTGATAAACTAGTAACCGTTTTGTCAGTAATTCCGCAAGGGACAATGTAATTGAAGTAATTCAAATCTGTGTTCACGTTGAAAGCGAAACCGTGCATGGTTAACCAACGGCTGCACTTCACTCCGAGTGCTGCGATTTTACGCGCTTTTTTCGGATCGTCGATATCGAGCCAAACACCAGTTAGTCCGTCAATTCTTCCGCCTACAATTCCGTAATGCGCAATGGTGCGAATGATGGCTTCTTCCAAGTAACGCATGTACTTGTGAATGTCTGTGAAGAAATGCTCGAGGTCTAGCAGCGGATAGCCAACTATTTGCCCTGGACCGTGATAGGTAATGTCTCCGCCTCTGTTGATGGGATAATACGTTGCCCCTATCTCTTTTAGTTTCTCTTCGGAAACCAACAAGTGAAAGACATCGCCGCTCTTTCCTAACGTGTATACATGAGGATGCTCAACGAAGAGAAGAACATCTTCTGTTCCCTCTCCGTCGGCCTTTCCTTCTGTTCTATTTTGAAGTTTTCGTTGAACGTTTCGTTCAAATAACTCTTCCTGAAAATCCCACGTTTCCTTGTAGGGCGCATGGCCTAAGTCTTTGAAGGAAACAACGGGTTTACTCATATTTTCGAAAGCTCGTTTTTCAAGAAGATAATTGCTGGAATAGCTGTTGCGTCTTCGTTGCGTAATTCAGCAAGATCAATGCTTAACCAGTCGCCCAAATGAATCAAGTAATATGCTCTTTCTAGTCTGCTTGAACCTTTTGCGTGAATTTCAATGATGGTATCACACTTTTCAGCCATCAATTTCTTGCAGATGTCCATGCGAATTTGTGAACGCTTGTTGTCGTCTTCTGTGCGAAGCATCAACACTGCAACACGATTGTCTCCACCTGTCCAACCCACCAATTCGTTGTGGTTCATTTCAGGGAAAACGTGGTGCCAACAAAGCATTTTCGAGTTCTCGTTGATTTGTTGTCTCCAACGAATAGCAACGCCTTCATAGCTTGCTTCGCTGTATAATATTGGAATGCGAGAAACGATTTTCTCAGCAATTGCTTTTGTTTCAGTGCGGATGTTCGCGATTTCAGCATGAATCAAATCGATTGAGTTGCTGATTTCTGCTTCGAAATTTCCGTTGCAGATTCCGTATGCCTTCAAGGTGAATAACACTTGAACAGAGCTATATCCGAACATACTTCTTGGAGGTTTTCCACCAGGAATAATAATGCAGTTGTATCCGTCCGCTGCTGCCGCCGCTGCAATCCTACCACCACTCGTGATGCAAGAAATGGTAGCACCTTTTGCTTTCGCTTCGTTGTATGCTGCAACCGTTTCTTCTGTTTCACCGCTATAACTAGAAATAATAACCAATGTCTTAGGACCTACGAAAGCAGGAAGAACGTAGTCGTTCGTGCAAAGAATCGGTAAGCAGCAATCGTCTGCTACCAATTGAGAAACAATCTTTCCACCGATACCTGAACCTCCTAAACCAGAGATAACGATGTTCTCAAATTGTTTGTCGGTGTTTGTGAATGTTGCGCTTTGACCAATGGTCAAGGCTTCTTTCAAATGTGTTGGAAAAGCTTCTACTAATGATTTCATTTTAAAAAATTTAAGTTGCAAATGTACAATTCAAATGGGTTATTTCCTTCTTAGAACACCCTTCTCTTCGCAAAGTTTAGCCAAAGGGGCAAAATAAAACATTGCAGTTCCTTTCTTTTCAGCTATGCTTAACAAATCGTGTTCGCCATCAGACCAATTGATGAGGTGCATCATGTTGTGCACCATCTGACGCTGATCGGTGTTTGGGAGGTTTGAACTTGGATAAAGTCCGCGCTTACCCAATTGCGGTTCTCCGTATTGAACCACCGCCTCGTACGTATCGTTTATTTCAAGGGCCAAGACCATTTGAAATAAAATTTCAACCCCTTCTTCCATGGCAGGAATTGAAATGAAATCGCGATTGTCTAATGACGTGTGATATTGCGCGTAACGCTGATAAGGGGTGCGCATGAATGAGCCAATGGGAAGATTATATCCGGGAGAACAAAACTGACGCTCGTCGCTTCCACCCACAGAAAATTCTAAGTCATTCCACTCGAGCGGAAGTTGCTTCAAAATGTGTTTGCTAATGCGGTCTACCAATGCGTTTCCTCTTCTCGAATTCTTGTAGTGAATTTTTCCAGCATCGCCGCAGCAGGTCAATACCCAACCTGCTTCAAGCTTTTCTTTCAATGCTTGTCCGTGTTTCGATAAATATGCTATTGATCCAATGGTTTCAGGAGCAAGAACAAATCGATACGTGTATTTTCTTTGTGGAAGGGCAGCGAGCTTTTCATAGAGCATGGCAAGAACCAACGGACCGCTGAGCTCGTTGTTCGCCATACTTGGGTGACACAAGTAAGAGTAGAATAAAATCTCTTTTTCTGAATCACCTTTCAAAATGGCTTCACCATAAGTAAGGCTTCCTTCCTTCAATTCCGATTGAATAACCACGCGATACATTCCTTCTTTCGGAAGTGTAAGCCATTCGTTGTGCGAAAGGCAGAAACCCCACTTCTCTTCGTAATACGAAGTCACATAAGGAATAGCATTCGGTTGTTCCGGTAAAGTGAACATGTGTTTCGATAATTCATCCCAAGAGATCTCTTGATCGATGGGCGTTGAATAATTCAGAACATGCAAATTATTTTGTTTGAAGTCTGCAACCTTGCGTCCATCTGGCGCAATGATGAAGGCATTTTGAATGTTCCATTCTTTTGGAATTTCCCA
>JBJOPP010000061.1:0-8367 GCA_046050685.1 Bacteroidota bacterium | reverse complement strand
CTTGTTCTTTCGAAGAATATCTTCCCACTTCTGTTGAATGCCTTCCGCTGGAAGTGGAGTGTATTCATATTGAAGTAATCCCTTGAAGTTGGTTTGAAGAGCCGACGGAACCGCACCAATGCGAAGGTCTTGTATCAGTTTGAAGTCATTTCCGCCGTACAACACCTCCATGTTTTCAAGCTTCAAAGACGTAATTGTTTTCTCGAACGATTCGAAAGTGTCATGCATACCAATAACCACAATACGGAAATCGTTTTTGTATTTCAATGCCATGTGATTCAACAAAGCCAAATCACGCTGCGAAGCTTTACTTTCATTGAAAAAATACAAGTACATGTTTCGATCACAATGCTCGCTGAATTTCCATTTGTCGTTATTCGAATTGATCAAAGTGAAATCAGGAAGCACGCTGTTCTTTTTCAATATTGAAAATTCTATTTCACAGGCTTTCGCCAATTGCTTGCTTGTTTCAAACTTGCTTGTAGTTTGAATCAATGCAAGTAGTTTTTTCATGAGAGCCGGACTGTGTGCGCGGGTGTAATAGTTTTTTCGAAGAGCTGCAATTAGAATGAGTTCTTCCAATTGCACGAAGTGTGCGCTGTCTGGATTTAGATAATGAATAATTGGATCTGCCGACTTGGCTGTTTCCATCAGCGTTGTAAAGGCCTGTGCATCGCGGGTGTTCAGCGACGGATTTAAATAATTGGAAGCGCTCAACTCTAACCATTTGATGAATGCAGAGTTTTTAAGGTCAATAACGTTACTCGCCGTTTCAAGACTCACAGGGACATTTGCCAAAAGTCGTAAAGTGAAAATTTCACACGCTGCATAATTTTTTAGAAATGAATCTTTCTTGATTTCAGGCCCAAACAACAATTGCATTTTGTTTTCAAGTGATTCGATTTGTGCGAGGAAATTCACTTGAGCCGAGGCGTATTTCGAAGAGTCTTCCTTCGAATTGAATTTTACCAAATCCGATTTCGGATTGTTCTCTTGCATGCGTGAAGTGGCAGCTTCGTTCTGTTGAGAATTCAAGAGCAAATAATCGTAAGAATTTTCCGAAAGAAAATTTGCAACTTCATTGTTGATTTGTCCAATGATGGCATTCGTGCGATCACTGCTGTTGTTTTCTATTCGCGCTTCGAAATTTCGAATCAATCCGTTTTGTGTAACTGTGGTGTCCGCTGAAAGAAATTCTACTTGATACGTTTGCTTCGGAGAAATCCACAAAGAAATTTGAGCATTGCTGGTACACAAATACAAATTCTCTTTTTGTTTGGTTGGGATTTTTAATTCGAATTCTCCTTTTGCATTGGCCGTTGTTTGTGCGACGATTGTAAGATTTTGCGTCAAGGCATCGCTCGTAAAACAAGCGTATACTTTATTGTTGGAAGCAACCTTGCCAGATCCTTTAATGAGGACTTCTTGTCCGAAAAGGATTTGGGTACTGAAAAGAAAGAATAAAATTGATATGTGCTTCATCATAACTGAATTCCTTTTGGAAGGAACGAAGAAATGTCGCCGTTATTTTTATAGATCTCACGAAGCACAGTGCTCTGAACATGCGACAGCTCGGGAGCAGTCACAAGCAATATTGTTTCAATGCCATCAGAAATACTTTTGTTCATGTTCGCAATGGTGCTCTCGTATTCAAAGTCGGTGCTGTTGCGCAATCCACGGAGCAAATATTTTGCTCCAATCGATTTGCAGAATTCAACCGTTAATCCTTCGTACTTCGTTACACGAATATTTGAATGGCCCGCAAATGTTTGTTCAACGAATGCCAGACGTTGTTCCAAGGAAAATAAATAATTCTTGGTGGTGTTCACACCAATGGCCACAACCACCTCATCGAATAGCGCTGCCCCACGAAGAACAATGTCTTCATGTCCGGTTGTAATCGGATCAAACGATCCTGGAAATACTGCTATGCGTTTCATTTGCTTTCTATTTTGAAAAATGAAAAATGCACATGTCCATAACTGCGTGCTTGCCAAAAATACGGACTGTCTTCGAATTTTATGTCTTTGCCGTGCTCAATAATCAAGAGCCGAAGTTGCTCCGATTTCTTTTCAAAAATGAGCGAAGGCAATTCTTTCAACCAAGGTAAATCGTAGGGAGGATCTGCGAATACAACTTGGGGCAAGTCTGTTTGTCTGCCAAGGAAAGTTCTTACATCAGCCGTGAAAATGTCCATGCGATCTGCTTCGAAATCGCGCTTCACTTGCTGCAAATGTTTGGAATGTTTTGGACTGCTTTCCACTGCGATTACCCTCTGAACTCCGCGTGAAGCGGCTTCCAGGCTTATGGCTCCCGTTCCTGCAAATAAATCCCACATGAGTGAAACTTCGTCCCATTCCACCAAATGCTGCAAAACATTGAACAACGCTTCTTTCGCGAAGTCGGTCGTAGGTCTTCCCGTGAAGGATTTGTCTACCTTAATGGTGCGACCTTTCCATTCGCCACCAATTATGCGCATAGCAAGTGTAATTTCCAGAGGTCGTTCAATGAATTCACTTTCATATTTTCCGAGAACTGAACGTTGCGGACATATGATTCAAAAACTTCAACATAATTCGAATCGAAATGGGTTCCCTGCACAAAAACAGGCAACGCTGCCAGATCAATTCCATATTGAATACATCCGTTCGCCAAGAAGTATAAAATATCTTCAGCCGTATTTCCGGCGTATTCATTCAACAACACCAGGGCGTTGTTCTTTTCAAGACACAAATAATGCTTTTCCTTTCCAACCCAAAGCGAAGCCTTCGATTGTACCATGCTTGCATGTGCACGCTGGCCAGGAAGCATAAGGGTAGGAAGCGCAAGAATTTCAACACCCACAATGAATCTTTCCAAATTCACAACCGAAGAATGCGTTGCGAACACAATCACCACATCTTGTTGTGTGTTGAAGTGATAGGCCAAGAATTCATTTGAAGTTATTTGAGGAAGGTAATTCGCAACTTCACTTTCTTGGAACATAGCCTTCGGAATAAGATTGAAGGCAAGAGGTTCAACAGAAAGTATGGTCTTCTTGAAAACCGCGCTGGGCCAGTGCTTTTGAAGCCAAGAAACCGATTCAGCGAAGGGGATACTTTCTCCTACGGGAAACGATTGGTTATGCGTGAATATGACAGAGCCATCTTCCGGTTGCATGAATGCGATAGAGACAAAGAAAGATTCCAGATGCACAGAGGCATGCAGACGCGCGCTGTTTTCAGCAACGGCGTTCGGGATTTGAAATGTTTCAGTGTTCATCGTGAAAAAATACGCATAATTAATTTCTCTGCTAATTTACATCATTGATGCGCTTGGTCTTTCTTTGCAGGCGATAATAAAATCATGAGTCACACTGCGTTCGAACAATTACTGCTTGAGAATTTTTCTTTTGCGCCCACAGCGGGGCAGAAGAAACTCTTCCATGCCTTCGCTCGAATGATGTATTCGCCAAAGGCCAGATTGGCTCTTATGATAAAAGGATACGCCGGTACTGGTAAGACCACGTGCGTAAAGGCAATGGTAGACGCTCTGGCAGAGCACCGCGTAAATGCAGTGCTACTGGCGCCAACCGGACGAGCAGCGAAGGTTTTAGGAAATTATTCCAATCGAAAAGCGAGCACGATTCATAAGGAAATTTATGTGAAGCGCATGGATCGCAGTGGGCGCGTTTGGTTCGAATTGAAGGAAAACGAAAACATTGACACCGTTTATTTCGTGGATGAAGCTTCCATGATTGGACAAGACACCGTTGTTTTTTCAGAAGATAGTTTCGATGCAGGAAGTTTGTTAGACGATTTGCTTTCGCATGTATACAGCGGAGAGCGTTGCAGATTGGTCATCATCGGAGATACCGCACAGCTTCCCCCAGTCGGATGTCCGTTAAGTCCTGCGTTGAATATGGAAGGCCTACGCGACAGTTATTCGCTGAACATCGCAGCTATGGAACTGCTGGAAGTTATTCGTCAAAAAGAAGGTTCTGGAATTTTAATCAATGCCACTTCCTTGCGCGAACTCATTGTGAGTCAAGGAAAGGAATTGCCGCAATTTTCAACATTGAACTTCAACGATATTCATCGCGTAGATACCGACATGCAGCCTGTTGTGGAAGAGGCTCTTCAGGAATATGGCATTGAAGATTTGGTCATTATTACGCGCTCGAACAAACGCGCGAATTTGTTCAATCAACAGGTGCGTTCTCGAATTTTAGGGAACGAAGAGGAAATCAATTCAGGAGACCGAATGATGGTATTGAAGAACAACTATTTCTGGCTCGATGAAAAAGAATCGAAGGAAGTGGGCTTCATTGCGAACGGAGATATCTTGAATATTCTCCGCGTAAAAGCATTCGAGGAACGCGGTGCTTTCAGATTCTGTAAGGCTATAGTGAAAATGGCCGACTATCCTGAAATGCCCGAAATGGAAGTCATTCTTTTATGCACAACCATTTGGGAAGAATCTGCCCAATTGTCGAAGGCGAAAATGCAAGAGTTGTGGCAGGTGTGCGCACTTGATTATCCAGATGCCTCCACTGTCGGGCAGTTGCGAAAGCTTCTTCAAAAAGATCCGTATTACAACGCCCTTCATGTGAAGTTCGCTTATGCAATTACTTGTCACAAAGCGCAAGGTGGACAATGGCCGTGTGTCTTTGTAGACCAAGGATATCTCACAGATGAGATGGCTGGTTTGGAATTGAATCGTTGGTTTTATACGGCAATAACCCGCGCGCAAAAAGAAGTTTATCTTGTCGGATTTCAAGAAAAATTAATCGTCGAAGAAGAGCGGAATTTATTTTGAAAGCTTGAAGAACATTTCAATTTCTTCGGGCGTTTTCGGTTTCGCAGCAATGCGCATGTTTTTATCTAGTATGAAGAAAGCCGGAGTCTTCGTAACCCGAAAGTCTTTAGCTCCTTTCGATTCCCATCCTTTCATTCCACATAAATTGGTGAAGGTGAATTCTCTTTCGGTTACTGCTTGCTTCCATGCATTAGCATCGTTGTCTACCGAGTAACCCACGAAGGCAATTTTCCTTCCTGCATAGTCTTTACTCAACTTCGCAATCTTCGGAGCTTCCGTTTTGCAATGGCTACACCAGCTGCTCCAGAAAATTAAGAGGGTGTATTGATTGGAAGCGCATGTTTTCTTCAAATCGAAAGCAACATTGTTCATGTCGTTCGTGGTGATATTCGGAGGAGTCTTCCCAACGCTTACGCGCTCAATGCTTTCAGCGTTTCGCTTAATGACGTTCGAGAAATTATCGTCGCCGCAGGATTGGTCGTTAATGAAATTATCCATGAGATAAAGCGTAATGTTTTCCATTCCGCTTTCATAAAATCCGGTGAGCATTTCATTCAACACAAACTCATACACACGGTCGTTTGCATGCGCTTTTTCGGTAAGAAGTCCAATGCAATCTATGAATCCGCTTTCGGTTCCTTTGCTGAATTGACGCATGAAACTTTGAATGCGGTCGTTCAAGACTGTTGTGTGAACCACACGCGCATCGCTGAAATCGAGGTTGTCCCAATAGTGAGCTTTGTCTTTTGAAGGTTCCCGTTTCCAATCGATCAATTGTGAAACGAACGACGTTTTTGTTGTTTGCTTTTCGCGCTGAATACACTCCAATTGGTATGCATTGAAGGAGGCTTCTAAATCTGTCAACTCTTTTTCTGCAGTAGAATCTTTTTCTTTTTTCCAACGGATGTTGAGGGCTCTTTTCTTCTGTGAGAATTCGTTTTCTTTCTTCACGTATTCATTCCAAAGAATATTTCTGTTCCCTTTGATGCAGGAAAGTCCGTTGTCCCAGCGCACGCCCTGAATGGCGAATACTGTCTCAGGTTCAGCATTGTCTATGGCTATAATGGCCATGTTCGAAGGGTTTAGACCAAGCGAGTAGAGGCCTTCGCCGTAGTTCCCTTTGAATTTAAAAGTATTGTTTTGAACGGTGGTTGAATCGGCCACATCGAGCGTTCGTCCAGTTGTTTTCCACAAGCGAACCGCGGTTCCGTTCGGATAAGTAGCAGTTCCAGAAATAATGTGAGATTGGGCAATAGCTGCAACGCTGCAAAGAAGAAGTGAAAGGGCGAATAGTGTTTTTCTCATCGTGAAATTTCTAAAACAAAAATAACACCAACTTTAATAGCTTTGTTCGGATATGCGCGAATCTATTCTTTTAAAATACGATGTCGGTTCGGAAGAAGAGCTCGAAGAGTTTCTGTACGATGCTGCATTCGAAGAAGCCAAGCTCTATCGTTCGCGCGCGGGTGTTCGCTTGTTGCGCCGAAAGCATGTAAAGAAAATTGAAGAATGGTCAGCCGATATCGAGCAAGCATTGAATGTGGAGGCCGTCCAATGGTCTCAAGCGGTTTGGGTGGAAGGAAATTCGTGGTTGGAAAATTTGCGATCGCTGGAAGCAGCCATGAGCTTGGGTTACCGACAAGTCTTTCAGGCGAGCGGAGTGTTTGAGATGCACTATGCGCTGGAAGGATTGGAGCGAGCCGTATCGGCTTGGGAAGATTATTTATTGAAGTCAGATTTAGTGTTATTGGAAGAAACGGTTCACTCGAAAGAAGAGTTGCAAACGGCTGAGGCTATTCAATTTTTGTTGAAGGGTGAAGAGGCGAGTGCCTTGAATTTATTGCGAAAGGAAAAAACAAGGCTGAGTGCCTTCATTAAATAATGGGTTTTAGGAAACCTTTTCGATTGAAGTTTGTTGGAAGAGTATGAAAATGTCTGACGTTCGAGTTTATTGGCTTTCCATTGCGTTAATCGCCTTTGGAACCATGACTTCCATTTACTTGATTTCGCAGTTGAAATTCGATTACGATTTCGAAGACTTTTTTCCGAAGAACGATCCTGATACCGAGTACTATTTAGAATTCCGTAAGTCTTTCGAAACAGACAATGACTTTTTCTTTGTCGCACTCGAAAACGATGGAAGCATTTTCGATTCTACTTTTTTAGCGCATGTCGATTCGTTAACAAAGAAACTTCAGGCCATTCCGAATGTGGAAGAATGCGTGGGACCAACATCGCTCATGACCTATGCCGTAGATCCCTTGTTCGGTGGGGTGTTTGAGACACCAATACTTTCTGCGAATTCGCCTCAATCGTTCAAACAAGATTCCATTGCCATTTGGAATTCACCTTCCTATGTAGGTGTTTTCTTTGGAAGCAACGGTAAGTCGGTGGCCATTAACATGAAGCATACGCAAATGTTAAGCAAGGAAAAGTGCGACGATTTGGCGAAGAACATCCAAGCGGAGGTCGATAAATTTCAATTCAAAAAATCCCATGTCATTGGTCGCGCACTCGGACAGAAGCTATACGTAGAGCTCATGATTAAAGAGTTGGCACTCTTCATTTCTATCAGTTTAGTCCTGACCACGATATTTTTGTTCATCGCTTTCCGCAGCGGCTGGGGAATTGTTATTCCAACCACTGTTGTGTTGTTGAGTATCATTTGGACACTCGGATTCTTGAAAATTATGGGGAAAGATTTAGACCTCATGTTAACGGTCTTACCCACCATTCTTTTTGTCGTTGGAATGAGCGACTCGGTGCACGTGCTCACGAAGTACATGCAGGAATTGAGAAAGGGTAAAGAGAAAGTCGAAGCGATTCGTTATGCGTTCAAGAGCATTCGCTTGGCCACGTTTTTAACTGCATTAACCACGGCCATTGGATTCTTCACCTTGGTCTTTTCGAACATTCAACCCATTTCTGATTTTGGAATTTACACGGCAGTGGGAGTGCTATTGGCCTACGGTCTTACCTATACGCTTCTTCCAGCCATTTTGATTTTAGGAAAACCGAAGCGCATGAACGACTTCGCTATGTCAGATGATTTCTGGACTTCGAAATTGCACAACGGATTTATGTGGGTGCTTCGCAACAGAAGATCGATTTGGATAGGAGGTATAGTTGTACTTGGCTTGAGTGCATGGGGAGTTTCGACCATTGTGGTAGACAACAAGATGTTGGAAGACTTGAAAGACGATCACGTGTTGAAGCAAGAGTTTTCGTTCATGGAAAAGGAATTCGCTGGGTGTCGTCCGTTTGAGTTGGGTATTGTTTTACCCAACGACAGCGCCATTCGTTCAGTGAAAGTGTTGAAGCAATTGGATACGTTAGAGTTGTATTTGCGGAATGAATACGGAGTAGGAGCAATGCTCGGATACGCACAACTGGTGAAAGAATCGAACAAGACCTCGAACTTCGGATCGGAAGAATATTACACCATTCCTGATTCAACGAAGGAGTTAAACGAGATAGCGAATTTATTGCAGCAAGGACCTATAGCTCGTGCAACAGCCTTGGCTTATAACGATAGCACGCACACCTTACGCATTAGCGGAAAAGTCGGCG
>JBJOPP010000060.1:0-8911 GCA_046050685.1 Bacteroidota bacterium | reverse complement strand
AAGGGAATTATCAATGAGGTGAAAGATGTTATGGCAGGTGCGGAGCAAGGTTCTTCGAAAGGTGTTTCACAAGGCCTAAATACTATGCAAGGTGCGGAGCAAGGTCGTTCCGAAGGTGCTTCGCAAGACCTTCCGCAGGACCTAACTTTAGTTCAAGACGTTCCGTCTTATGTAGAAGAAAAATATTTAGAATTGGTGCGCGGTCTTACACTTTCTGAAGATGCGGTGAAGCAAGAGAAAGACATATCCATTGTGTATACTTCTATACACGGTTCGGGGATAACGTTGGTGCCGAAGACGTTGTCGGCGTTGGGATTTTCGAATGTGAGTGTGGTGGAAGAGCAGGCGGTGCCGGATGGAAATTTCCCGACGGTGGAGTCACCGAATCCTGAAGAGAAGTCGGCGATGAAGATGGCGTTGGAGCTGGGAGAGAAGGTGAATGCTGAATTGGTTTTGGGAACAGATCCGGATACCGATCGCGTGGGATTGGCGGTGAGAAACGACAACAATGAGTTGGTGCTCATTAACGGAAATCAAGCAGGAAGCTTGTTGGTGTATTACCGTTTGTTGGTCGGAAAAGAAAAAGGAAAATTACCTGAACATCCGTTTATTGGGAAGACCATTGTTACCACTGAATTGATTGCGCGCATTGCTGAATCGTTCGGGGTGCCGTGTTACGACACGTTAACGGGATTCAAGTTTATAGCGGGATTGATTAAAGAAAAAGAAGGAAAGGAAAATTTCGTAGCAGGAGGAGAAGAGAGCTACGGCTATTTGGTGAGTGATTTTGTTCGCGACAAAGACGCTGCATTGTCGGCTGTTCAGTTCGCAGAGATTGCGGCATACGCGAAGAGCAAAGGAACAACGATGTGGGAAATGTTGAAAGACCTTTACCTACAACACGGCGTGTTCCAGGAAGAGTTGGTAAGTATTACGTTGAAGGGAATAGACGGTGTAGCGCAAATTCAAAGCATGATGTCGCGACTTCGCACCACACCTCCGCAAACCCTTGGCGGAGTAGCCCTTGCAGAATTGCACGATGTAAAAGCAGGCACCTGCAAAAACATGATTACCGGAGAAACAACCACACTCCCATATCCAAGTTCAGACGTCTTACAATTCATCTTAACCGACGGCAGCAAGATCAGCGCTCGACCGAGCGGAACCGAGCCGAAGATTAAGTTTTACTTTTCGCTGCGAAAAGAGATTTCTTCTTTAGAAGAAATTTCTTCAGTTCAGAATGAACTGATAAAGAAGATTGAAGTAATTAAAGCCGAGCTACTTTCATAATAATTCCGCTATGCGGGTAAATTGAAGTAAATAGCCTGCGGCTGTAAGTTAGATTAGTCTGACTTACGGCGAAGCCACTTATTTTAACTTACTGCAAAGCAATTTATCATAATCCCAATAAGTCCTTGCGGGGTAAGGCGACACATAAACATTTCTACTAAATGTAAATTGAAGTAAATGGTTTCACCGTGAGTCAGATTGTATTCCCTTACAGCCGCAGGCTATTTACTTTAACTTACTGCAAAGCAATTTATCATAATCCCAATAAGTCCGTTCCGAGTAAATTAAAGTAAGTGGCTGCGCCGGAATAACACAGTTTCTCATTTAAGCTTTTTCTTCTGGCTAATCAAGGTTCTTGCAATTTGATTTCTTAAATCTGTGCATGCCAAATCAAGTAATTCGAATTGTTTGCCACTCAAGTAGTCTGACTTGTGCAACAGCCTGAGCCAATATTGCGTTTCGTAAGTTTCTTTAAATGAAATATGAAGTTTATGAATGTAATCTCGAGTAGATTCGGCTCCGCGAGCTTCATTCAAATTTGCTCCAATCGATGTTCCGCTTCTTAGAATTTGTTTGGAAAGGATAAATTCCTTTGCATTTGTCTGTAAATGCTTGAATAGCTTAATTATTCTTAGTGCGAATTCTTCACTTTTTTCGTACATGTTTTTTTCTCAAATTTCAGTTAATTATTTATGATTGAAAAAATCCTGTTATGCTCTAATCATATATAAAACATTACATTCAACACAGACACAATGAATTTACTGCATTCTAAATATGCTTGTAATACATATAACTTACCGCGAAGCAGGGTATTCAAAATCCCTGCGGGGTAATTTGAAATAAATGGCTGCGCCGTAAGTCAGATTGTATTTCCTTACAGCCGTAGGCTATTTACTTTAATTTACTGCGTAGCAATTTATATTAAATCGATAAGTCACTGCGGGGTAAGGCGACACATAAATATTTCTTCGAAATGTAAATTAAAGCAAATAGCCTGCGGCTGTAATTAAGAGCAGTTGAGCTTACGGCGCAGCCACTTACTTTAACTTACACCTGAAAGGTATTTATTTTAAGAGCCCCAAAAGATAGCTCCCGTATCCGCTCTTCACCAACGGCTTTGCTAATTCAATCAATTGCTCTTTCGAAATGTATCCCATCCGATAAGCGATTTCTTCAATACACGAAATCTTTTGTCCTTGGCGTTCTTCCATGACTTGAACGAATTGTCCCGCTTGCATTAGCGAAGCAAATGTGCCTGTGTCTAACCAAGCTGTGCCTCTGTTAAAGACGCTTACAGTAAGTTGTCCGCGTTTCAAGTATTCTTGATTCACATCGGTAATCTCGTATTCTCCTCTGGCCGATGGCTTCAAGTTCTTGGCAATTTCAACCACCGAGTTATCGTAAAAGTATAAGCCGGGAACGGCGTAATTGCTTTTCGGTTGTTGCGGTTTTTCTTCTATAGAAATCACTTGATTGTTTTCATCGAATTCCACTACGCCATAGCGCTCCGGATCGTTCACGTGATACGCGAATACTTTTCCTCCTTCCACAGCTGTGCTAGCTTGCAACAATTTGCTGAGACCACTTGCATAAAAAATATTGTCGCCCAAGATTAAAGCGACTTTTTCTTTTCCAATGAATTCTTCTCCAATTACAAAGGCTTGCGCAAGTCCATTGGGTTCCGGTTGCTCCGCATATTCGAAGGTGCAGCCCAATTGAGAACCGTCTCCTAATAATTTTTGAAATCCGGGTAAATCATGCGGAGTAGAAATGATCAATATCTCACGAATGCCTGCTAACATCAATACCGATAGCGGATAGTAAATCATGGGCTTGTCGTACACCGGCATGAGCTGCTTGCTCACAGCCAGGGTTAACGGATGCAAACGTGTGCCTGAACCACCGGCTAGAATTATTCCTTTCATGGTTTAACGATTAACGTATTGATTGTTGTAATAAGTCTGGTAGGCGCCTGACGTGACGTTGTTCAACCACTCGGTGTTGTTCAAATACCAGTCGACTGTTTTTGAAATGCCTTCTTCAAATTGCAAAGAAGGCTTCCATCCCAATTCATTCATGATCTTGGTTGAATCGATGGCGTAACGCAAATCGTGTCCCGCGCGATCGGTAACAAATTGAATGAGCTTCTCTGACTCCCCTTCACCCCGATTTAATTTACCATCTAAAATCTTACACAGCAATTTCACCACATCTATGTTCTTCCATTCGTTGAATCCGCCTATGTTGTAGGTCTCTCCAACTTTCCCTTCATGAAAAACTTTGTCAATGGCTTTGGCGTGATCTTCCACATACAACCAATCGCGGACATTCTCTCCTTTTCCGTAGACAGGAAGTGGTTTGTTGTGAATGATGTTGTGAATGATGAGTGGAATTAGTTTTTCTGGAAAGTGATTCGGACCGTAGTTGTTCGAGCAGTTGCTAATGACAATCGGTAGACCGTAGGTGTTTCCGTAAGCACGCACAAAATGATCGGAAGACGCTTTGGAAGCGGAATACGGCGAACGTGGATCGTAGGAAGTTTCTTCGGTGAAGAAGTCCTCTGGGTTGTGCAATTCACCGTAAACTTCATCGGTAGAAACATGGTAAAACCGTTTTCCTTCGAAGTTGTTTTTCCAATGAGCAACAGCGGCATTGAGCAACGTAACCGTTCCCACCACATTTGTCTGCACAAATTCCATCGGGTTGGTAATACTGCGATCAACATGCGACTCTGCCGCCAAATGAATAACACCGTCGAAATTGTATTTCGTGAATAATGATTGCACGAATGCAGCATCAGCTATATCTCCTTTCTCAAAGGAATAATTGGGAAGATGCTCCACATCTTTCAGGTTCTCTAGGTTACCCGCATAAGTGAGTTTATCGAGGTTAACGACTTTCACACCAGCATGCGTCTTAAGAAAATGACGAACGACATGCGAACCAATGAATCCGGCTCCGCCGGTTATGAGAATAGAATTAGTAACCAACATTTGTGGTCACTAATTTACAATAAATAACAGAGGAAAAATCTAGATAAAGAACTTATCTATTCGTTACTACGTAATTTCAAATTTCACGGAAAAGTTTGGTTCTCAAGATTCCATAAAATCCATTACGCCTAAGCCAAGACATTGGCAATTTTGATGTGATTACCTATTTCGACATCTCCAATTTCTTTTGCTGGAATACCACCAATTAATTTATTTGGTGTTGAAAACGATTTCGATACCGCCGCGTTTGCAGCAATTGCAATGTTATCTGCAATCTGTATATCCCCATAAATTTTAGCCCCGGGGGCAATGTAAACGTAATTCCCAATTTGAGGGGCTTTCATTGAGCCTCCAGAGGCTCCGATATTTACACAAACATGAATGCGACAATGTTTGCCCAACCTTGCATTTCCATTAATAACAATTGTCCCATAATGCGGCAATTGAAGACCTTCATCTACCACATTCTCTGGAATTGTAAAACCCAACTTTATTCCCTGTTTAATCTTCAAATATTTAATAGGAACGTAAAAAATTGGATTCAATAAAATAAACGGTTTACAATTCTTTAGGTACTCACATGTCCTTAATAATAAAAGAAATCTACCTATTGGATTGTTCAGCGTTCGTAAATAGTTATAAAACAAATTAGAAGTTCCAGTACTAATCTCACTCTTTAAAAATCGACGATAGTCTTCTTTACTTTTTATCATTATTAAAAAAGCTATCGAGAACTTTAAGAACTCTGTTCAAATCAGTCTCTGCTAAATTACTACCACTCGGAAGACACAATCCATTTTCAAACAATTCTGCTGAAACATTAGCACCGAAATACAATTCATTTTGAAAAATCGGCTGCAAATGCATCGGTTTCCAAAGCGGGCGAGATTCAATATTCTCAGAATCCAATGCTAATCGCACATCTTCACGCGTGTATCCAGTTATTTCAGGATTAATCGTCAAACAAGTCAACCAACGGTTGGAAAAACTGCCGTATTTTTCAGGTTGAAAAGTCAATCCTTGAACATCTTTATATCTTCTATAATAGGAATTGAAAATTTCGCGGCGCTGCTTAACACGAGCCTCTAAAACAGTCATTTGCCCTCGGCCTATGCCTGCAACCACGTTGCTCATTCTGTAATTGTAGCCTATATGTGAATGCTCGTAGTGGGGAGCATCGTCTTTTGCTTGCGTGGCCAGAAAACGTGTGTGTTCAATTCTCTGCGCGTCGTTTCCGACTAAGGCTCCACCACCGCTGGTCGTTATTATTTTATTCCCGTTAAAACTAAGCACACCGAATTCTCCGAAGGTGCCGCACTTTTTGCCGTTGATTGTGCTCCCTATCGCCTCTGCCGCATCCTCTAAAATTGGAATGCCATATTTCACAGATAATGCGATAAGCTCTGTCATTTTTGCGGGCATACCGTATAAATGAACAGGTATAATGGCCTTTAGCTTTTCCTTTGTGATTCCTTTGTTTAACAAATCTAGTATTGCTTCTTCCAAAGCAGCTGGACATATATTCCAAGTCTCTTCTTCAGAGTCTATAAATACGGGATACGCTCCCAAGTACTTAATCGGATTCGCCGAGGCTGAGAAAGTCATGGTTTGACAAAACACATAGTCTCCTGCTGAAACCCCCAACTGAATCAAGCCTAAATGCAATGCTCCTGTTCCTGAACTTAGCGCAGCAGCAGCATTTACATTCAAAAATGATTTTAGATCTTCTTCAAACCCATTCACGTTAGGCCCCAAGGGAGCTATCCAGTTCTCTCTAAATGCCTCCTCAATATATTTAATTTCTTCTCCACCCATGTGCGGGGAAGAAAGCCAAATTTTCTGATTCAAATTCTATCTGGTAAAAGATTCGACTACAAATTAACAAAAATCCGCGATAACACCGTGCTTCTGTGACAATTATTTACAATTCAAATTCATAGCGAGCGGCATAATCTTTAACAGCCCTTTCAATGCACAACTTCAGATCGGTATTTGGGTTGTATTTCAATTGTTCCTTTGCAGAAGATACATCGGCTAAACTAAAGAAAATATCACCCTGCCTATTTGGACCATAGAGCGGGTTAACGCTTGTGTTGGTTGCTGTCTTAACTAAATCCCATAACGTGTTCAAGTCGGTAGTTTGTCCGCAAGCCACATTGAATACATAGTGTCGCGCTTTATCGAGATTTTCAGAGAGCAAAGCCTTTGTGTTGATCTGAACAACGTTTTCGACAGGAGTGAAGTCGCGTGTGATGGTCCCATCTCCGTTTATTATTGGAGCGACGTTCGTCAGTCCTGCCTTTATAAAAAGTGGAACCACAGCTGCGTAGGCTCCATTGGGGTCTTGTTTCGGTCCAAATACGTTAAAGTATCTCAGTCCAATAATTGTCATGCCGTAAGCCTTTGCAAAAGCCTCTGCATAAAGTTCATTGGTCATTTTTGTGGCTGCATAGGGGCTTAGAATTTTTCCTACACGAGACTCCACCTTAGGGGACTCATTTAAATCTCCGTACACTGAAGATGACGAGGCGTAAACAATGCGCATCACTCCATTAGATTTAGCGGCATTGAGTATATTTAGGAATCCATTAACGTTCACATCATGCGAATTCATTGGATCTGCAATACTTCTGGGCACTGAGCCTAAAGCAGCCTGATGGCATATTGCATCTATTCCTTTAGTTAAGCTTTCACAAAGTACAGAATCTCTAATGTCGCCAATGACGAATTTAAATTTCGCGTTTGACTTGAATTCTTCTAAGTTTCTTTCAAAACCAGTTGCAAGATTGTCTAGAACGGTTAATTGAGAAACGCGTGGGTCATTCAACAGACTTGCGGTTAAATTTGAACCAATAAAACCGGCGCCTCCGGTTAGTAATATTTTCATTTATTTTTCAATAATTCTTGGCTTCTGCCCTACTACTGTAGTATCATCTGAAACTTCAAAGAACAAAACTACCCCCGCTCCAATTTTGTTTCTATTCCCTAATTTAACTCCAGGTAAGGTAACTACATTGGTACCGATGAGATTGTCATTTCCTATAGTTGTATTACCTGAAATGGCACAAAGGGGACTTATGAAATTAAATTCTCCAATTGAAGAATCATGACCAATGGTGCATCTTGAGTTAATTATGGAGTGTTTACCTATTTTAGCCATTGGACCTACTGTGGAATTTCTTGAAATTACAACTCCCTCTCCTATACTTGCAGAAGGTGAAATCTCTGCAGAAGGATGAATAAAACCGGACAATTTCGCGCCCTTCTCTAATAAATCTAGAACAATCTTTTTTCGAAATTCGATGTTTGCAATACCCATTAGGTAAAAACAATTTTCATCGACTACGTGATCCACAATTGAACCTAAGAAAGGTGCCGAAAAGTTATAGTGCAGATAATTGTCTCGATTATCGTCAATTAATCCCTTTATCCCAATTAATTCTTCTTGTTGCTTATTCCATACTTCAATATAATCCACTAATTCAGCAGCGTGCCCACCTGCTCCAACAATAATAATTTCTTTAGCCATTAGTTTTTCCCATTAAACGATTCAACAGTAACGGAGGTTGTGGAGGTTATTCCTTTTCGCTGAACAACTTTCTGCAAAGTTAGCATCAGCACCTTTACATCCAAAGCAAAAGATTGATTGTCGACATACCACACATCCAGCTCGAACTTCTTTTGCCAACTAATTGCGTTTCTCCCATTCACCTGTGCCCAACCTGTGATTCCTGGTCGTACTTCATGTCGGCGATTCTGTTGCGTTGAATAAAGTGGTAGATACTTAACGAGTAGGGGTCGAGGACCAACCAAACTCATGTGACCCGCGAGTACATTGAATAATTGGGGTAACTCATCCAATGAAGTCGAACGAATGAATTTACCTGTTCTAGTCAATCGCTTTGCATCTGGCAGCAATTTCCCAGCAATGTCTCTCCTTTCGTTCATGGTTTTGAATTTTCTCAGAATGAATATCCTTCCATTCAAACCTGGACGCTCCTGTTTGAAAAATACACTGCCGGAGTTTGAGAAAAATAAAAGAACAAAAACAACAAGCGTCAAAGGCGATAATAAAATGATTATCGCCAAAGACAAAATAATGTCTATAATTCTCTTGAAAAAATTTCTGTACATTTCTTTCATTTACAACTCGACTTTTAAACGGTGATAATTTTTGAATTACCTATGCTAAAATGTTTTGAACATTCCATTGCATTTCTAATATATTCATTCCTTCGAGAAGAAGTCACAAATAAATCTAGAATAAATCTATTCGCTTCCCTTATTTCTTCTGGAGTTAAAAAAACCCCAACATTGAATCTTTTAACTATTACCTCCAACTCACTATTTTTCCCGCCAATCGCTAGAATGGGGCTTCCTACTGCAATAGCATTAAAAAATTTACTGGGCAAACTAAAATTTGTGACATTTGAGTTCATTGTTACAACTGAAATATCCGCAGCAGCAAGTGAGAATGGAAGCATTAAAATATCCTGAAAAGGTAGAAATGAAATATTCTCTAAAGACCATTGATTAACCAATTCAATCATACTCTTTTTCTGAATTCCATCTCCTATGATTAAAAAGTGAATATCGGTATAAGATTGAAATTCCTTTGCCAAATT
>JBJOPP010000059.1:0-3828 GCA_046050685.1 Bacteroidota bacterium | reverse complement strand
GTGCGAGAGGTTTGAATATCACGCGAAGAATTGATTCTTTTTTGTTGAAGAAGACGTAAGCACCGAATCCTCCTAATGCCATGCATTCCAATTTCGACATGGCTAAGAATTTCTTTATTACTACAAGTGCTTCCAGTTTTACAAAGGGAAAGGAAAGAAGCAAAACTCCTTTGAGTACGATGATAATTCCGGCAATCCAAAGAATTGACTTCAATACATTTTTACTTTTTCGAATTAACAGAGGCCACAACAAATAGAATTGCTCTTCCACACCAATGGACCAAGATTGGCCAATGTTGGGAACTGCGGTTGTGTAAATTGAAAATGCAAGGTTCGGCATGAAGAACGCATAAAGCATTAGATTTCCCCAGAAGTTCTGATGGAAGAACACATCTTGGCCAGGAACAGAAAAAAGATCCAAATAGGGAAGGACAAAAAAGCCAAGCATGAAAATCAGGTAATACAAAGGCCAGATACGAAGTGCTCTGCGCAAATAGAATTTTCCGATTGCAATAGTTTGGTTTTCTTCTTTTTCTTTCAGCAATAAATAGGTGATGAGGAATCCGCTAAGTACAAAAAAGAAAACCACCCCTAGGGCGCTGCTGTAGGCAATAAGCGGAGAAAGAGAATCAATCTCTTTCGACATGACCGATTGAAAAACGGTAAACTTGGTAATTCGCTCTTCCGGATCAATCCAATGGCTTCCGAAACCTGTGAATTTTTTAATTAATTCGACATGCGTGAAGAAGACCGCCAAAGCAGCGAAAAAGCGCAAGCTATCGAGTCCTTTGAAATAATCCTTCTTCACCACAAATTTTCTTTGCGGTGAAATTAAGACTTTTCAAGGATGCGTTGGAAATTTTCTATAGTTTCAGCGCTAATTTGAGACCAAGTGAATTTCGACTTGATTTTATGAATTGACTGAGCAGATAACTCTTGCATTTCATCTTGACTTAATGCCAACGCAGATTCGATGGCTTTGCGAATGGCATGAACATCTTTGGGCTCAATTAAAAATCCGTTCGTTGAATCAACCAGCTCAGCAACTGCACCGACATTCGTAGCAATTGGAATTAATCCACGGCTCATTCCTTCCAACAAGACATTCGGCATGCCTTCTGAAAGAGAAGGTGCTATTGTAAAAGTGTGTTCGTCTAAAATTTTATTCAGCGCATTTACTTCTTTCACTTCGCCGTAATAATGAATGTTAGCGCGCTTAATTTTTTTGGAAGGAGGAATATTTCCTACAAAAGAAATTTCTATATCGGGCAGAGAAGTAACCACCTGCATGAGTTCTTCAATTCCTTTTCTTCGCTCGTATCTGCCCACAAAGAGAAACTTCTTATTGACAGGAAGTTTTCTTTTTTCGAGAAGAGAACTGTCGCTAACTGCTCCTGGAATGACAATAATTTTCGAGTCGGGAATACTGTTTTTTTGAAGGATTGATGTAATCTTACCTCCATAGGAAATGCAATAATCGGCATGTTCCAAATTCCATTTCACGGGTGACTTCAATAAATATGATTTCAAACGTTCACTAAAGGAAGCGGGTGCTTGAAACATTTCCAATCCGTGGAAATTCACAAGAATAGGTCCTGTCTGAATCTTTCTTTTTTTTCGTTGTTGAAGTAAATCCCAACCGCTGAATCCCTTGATGTAAATGATATCGAACGAATTGAATTTTTCTTTCAGTAATTCAGTGATTGCGAATGAATACTGATAAGATTCCTTGATGTAATGTCCGGGCATTCCGCTTGATTCGGGAAAGCGAAGCGTATATACCGTTAATTTTTCAGAAGTTTCAAATAGTTTTTTGACATCTTCCTTTTTGGGAAGAGATGCTTTTCCATAAACACAATGAACCAATGTGACTTCATGTCCTGATTTCAAAAGCTCATTGCACAGATTGAAACTATGACGCTGCATGCCGCCAGTGACGTAGGGTGTAATGCCATCGGTTAGCAAGCAAATTTTCATTGAACTGAATTTAGTTGTTGAAGTACTTTTTGCGCATTTGCTCTCCAGGTATGTGTAGCGACAACTTTTTGTTTGAAGTTCTGCGCTTTTATTTTGTGTGCATCGACATCTGTAATTGCCGTGAGCAGCGCATCGTGAAATGCGCTGTCGTTGTTTTCAAACAACAATCCTTCCTCGCTTGACATTACATCGGTTACACCTGCTTCATTGACAGCTAGAATTGTTTTTCCGAATGCGCCATATTCAAATAACTTCACAGGAGAACAGTACCATTCCGTGTTCGGCAATGTAAGTATGTCCATGGCTGAAATGTAATTGTAAATATCTTCTTTCGGCACAGAGCCAGTGAAGTGAACACGCCTCGAAATACCCAATTCTTCTGCGAGTTTTTTCAATGTTGGAATAAGATATCCATCTCCAACAATCAAGAGCGAAATGTCTGTGTAATTCAATTTTGCAACTCCTCGAATCAAGCGGTCGACACCGTGATAAGGAAAAATGGAACCAACAAATCCAAGGACGGTTACTTCTGAAAGATTGAACTGTTTGTTAATCGCAGCAACGCGCGATTCGTTGATTTTTATTTCCTGTTCTTCTATGGCATTTGGAACCACAACACACTTGCCAGCATTCAGCTTATACCGATTCACAAGATATGTTTGAAGTGAGCTCGTAATAGGTAGAACGAGGTTTGCTGATTGTAGTAAATTTTTGAGTTTGTTTTTTCCTGTTGAAGCTAAAAAGGAATGTGCATTTTCAAACGATTGTACTTCTTCCTCAAACGGTGCGTTAATCTCAACGACATGTTTTATGTTGAAGTTGGAAAGTACTTTCACACTGCCGTTGCTCATCCATGCCGAGCGTTCGTATACCATATCGGGTTTAAACGAAACAATCTTGTTTTGAAGTTCGCTCGCTGCGTATTTGTCGAATCGAATTTGCTTAAACTCTTTTAAGGTTCGCCAAATTATTTTCGGGATGAACATTTTAACGAATGACATCAATCCTGAAGATTGATGATTGGTTGAACCTTGAGCAGGAGCCTTGCCCATTACAAGAACTTCAACCGTATGTCCCTCTTCTTGAAATCCTTTGATCATTCCGCGCATGTGACTCCCGTAGCCCGTTGGAGCTTCGAGGTAGAGTGTGGGATGCGGGGAGTAGAAAAGGATTTTCATGAATTATTGAATGGTATTCATGTGGTTTAGAATCTCCTTCACTCGGAAGGAAAGGGAGTTGGTTTCACTTGCTTCTTGATTGAAATCAGCTAGACTTAGCGGATTGTTTTGAAGAAGTGATTGGAAGAAATTTTCCCACGAAGTTCCTCGGTTTTCTTTTTCAATGTTCTTGAGGACATCGCCATTGGCTCCAACATATAAGTATGGAGTTCCCAATGTTTGGTATTCGTAATATTTTGTGGTGAAGAAATCTTTGTTGTGTTCTGCTAGCAGAATGATACACCAATGCGCTTGTGCAATGCGGTCTTCAATCTTTTTTCCAATTGAGTCGGAGATGCGCACACAGGGGTGATGCTTGAAAATTTCTTGTATTTTATTGAAACTCGAAGAGTGAAAGTTAATGTTCAAGCGTTCGTACAAGGAAGGGTCAAATTCACGAAGCTTGGTTAAATCTTTCGCAATTTGTTCGAGGTAAGGCTCGGTGTCTAAATAAATTTCACCACCGTATTCAATGGTTATATCTGAAGAAGAGAAACCGAACGATTGTTCGGTTAGTTTCGGTGCCGAATGGAAATGCTTTAAGTGAAAGAATTTATTGTTGGTTGAATCAATCAAATTCAACGAGGAAAAATGCTCCAATATCTGCATGGCAGGCGCAGAAAGTACAGTTGCA